>DHMA01000121.1 GCA_002405555.1 Opitutia bacterium UBA4654 | reverse complement strand
CTCTTCCCCGCGTACTCCGCCTTGCAGGGCTACAACGCGCTCGTTGCGTTCGACAGCCCCGTGGCGTTCGCCCCGCGCAGGCTCTCGTTTTTCGGAATCGGCGTAAACCCCGTGTTCCGCGCAAACGACTTCCTCACGAACTTCCTCTTCAAGCGCGGCGACGTAAAGCGTTCCCCGCACAGAATAGACGTAGTCTACGGGCGCGAATTCTTCGAAAAAAGCCCGAACGTGGCGTACGCTGTCAACGACCAGCAGTCGAGGATTTCGCTGATGACGGGCTTTGCGCTGTCGTTTCCCGACGGACGCAAGCTCGAAGAGACCAAGGCGGTGGAAGTAAAATCGCCCGACATGGCGATGTCGCCCGTGGGGGCGTCGGCGGTCGAGGTCGCGATGAACTTTGCGGAAGTCGGCAAGACTATCGGCGCGGACTTCAAAACCGCCGACATTGTGGACGACTTCAAGAAGCGCGGAATCCTCCCCAAAGACAACGTCTCCGACCCCGCCAACGAAATCTACCAGAGCGACACCGGCGAAATCCTCATGGACGTCAAAAAGCGCAGGCTCACGGTCTCCACGCCGAAGAGTCAGGCGGCGGTGCTCAACGCGGGCGAGGGCGCGAACCTCGGCGACTTCAACGTGAAGTCCTGCGGGGCGGACGCGTCGGTTGCGGTGGTCTCGATTGACGGGAAGCCGATTCGCGGGTCGTCGCGTATGGTGCTTGTGTTTGCGACCGACACCGTTCCGAGCGGCGTGGGCTTGTCGAGCACTCGCAGGAAAATCAACGCGTGGGGCAAGCCGCCGATTCTCGTGCAGACGGCGAAACTCTCCGCCGAGCTGAAACTCGACGCCTCCAAAAAGTTCGACTTTTTCAGGCTTAAAATGAACGGCGCGCGCGCGGAGAAAATCCCCTTCGAAATCGAAAACGGCGTCATGAAGATAGAGCTTGACACGTCCGAACACGTCGGGCTGTTCTTCGAAATCGTCGAACGCGCAAAGTAGCGGAAACTTCGGGAGTCGGACAAATCGCGCCGGCTCCCGATTTTTTTGTCCGAAACGCGCGTTATATGCTTTACAAAAACCGCAAATCGCGGTTTATTTTTTCCGTAAATGCTTCCGCCGCCGCGCGGAGGCGTTAATATTTTAAATCACAACACACTATATATGGAAATTCGTAAAAATCATCATAAATGGTATAAATGGGAGGTTCTCGCGCTGCTGTGGGTGGCGTTCTTCCTCAATCAGGCGGACAGGCAGATTTACAACACGCTGCTCGTGCCGATTAAAGAAACCCTCAAACTCACCGACGGCGAGGCGGGGCTTATCGCCACTCTGTTCAGCCTCGTCTTCGCGTTGCTCGTGCCGATTTCGGGCTTTGTTGCCGACAGAATCAGCCGCAAATGGATTATCGTTTTCAGCATTCTGCTTTGGAGCGGCGCGACAATCGCCTCCGGCGCGTGCCACGGGCTTGTGCTTTTCATTCTCTTCCGCAGTATTGCAACGGGCATGGGCGAGGCGACTTTCGGGCCAGCCAACTACTCGACCATCGCCGACTACCACGACGAAGACACGCGCGGCACTGCGATGAGCATCCACCAAACGTCGTACTATTTCGGCGTAATCGTAAGCGGGCTTCTCGCGGGCTGGATTGGCGAGCGTTGGGGCTGGCGCAGCGCGTTCTACATCTTCGGCGCGGTCGGCGTTCTGCACGGCCTGCTCGTAATGTGGCGTCTGCACGACAAGGTTTCGGAAAAGCCCGAACCCTCTCCCGCCGAGAAGAAAAAGGACGAAGTAAAATTTCTCGACTCCATGGCGATTCTTTTCAAGACGCCCACCGCCCTCATTCTTACAATCGGCTTCGCGTGCCTGATTTTCGTCTTGCAGGGCTACCTTACCTGGACGCCCACCTTCCTCCACGAAAAGTTCGATATGGACTTGGCTCGCGCGGGCTTCAACTCCATGTTCTACACGCACATCGCCGCGTTCGTGGGCATTCTCCTTGCGGGCAGAATTTCCGACAAGCTTGCGCACTTCAAACCCGCGTACAGAATTTTGATGCAAAGCTGCGGGCTTCTCGCCGCCGCGCCGTTTATCGTGATGATGGGCTACTCTTCCGAAATGTGGACGGTCTATCTTGGCTTGGCGGGCTTCGGCTTCGCGCGCGCGTTCTTCGACGCAAACACATATCCCGTGCTCTACGACGTCATTCCCCCGAAGTTCCACGCTTCGGCGGCGGGCGTAATGCTCTTTTTGGGCTTCGGCGTAGGCTCGCTTTCGCCGCTTGTCTTGGGCATGTTGAAGCCCGTGCTGGGGCTGTCGCTGGGCATTTCGCTTCTTGCGGTGGTCTGGGTTTTCGGCAGCTTCCTGCTGTTCGCAGGCTACAAATTCTTCTATAAGCGCGATTACGAAGCCGCCCATGCCCACACCGAGGCATAATACCGAAACCGCCGAATTGTCGCGCGGGGCGTTGAAAGTCGTAGTAGCCCCGCGCCTCGGCGGACGCATTGCGGAATTTTCGCTTTGCGGGCGGAATCTGCTTTTCGAAAATCCCGCGCTTGCGGGCGTCGAAAACGACCAGCCGACTCCCGCGTGGGACGGCGTTTGGAGGAACTTCGGCGGGGAGAAAGTCTGGGTCGCCCCGCAGGGCTGGGACGGCAAGGGGCAGTGGGCGGGCCCGCCCGACCCCGTGCTCGACGGCGGATATTTTTCGCTTGTGGCGGCGGATTCGGAGAAAATTTCGACGCGCAGCCCCGACGACCCCAAAACGGGCTTGCGCATAGACCGCACAATATCGCTGCTCGACGGACAGTCGGGGGTGAACATCGACGCGTCGTTTACGGACGTTTCGGGCGGGGGCGGCGAGTGGTCGATATGGCCCGTCGTTCAGGTTCGCGCCGACGAAAACACGTCGATAACTTTTCCGTCGCCCGACGGATTCCGCGTGTTGCACGGCGTGGTGAACAACCCGCAGTTCGGAACCGACGAATGCGGCAACTGCGAAGTTTCCTACAAATACATAATGGGCAAAATCGGCGCGAATACAAACGCGGGCTGGGTTGCGTGCACAGACACCGCAAACGGAACGGCGCTCGTGGCGTCGTGCGACTTCCCGCAATCGGCGCGATACCCTCAGGACACGAACGTGCAGGTTTGGACTTCGGGCAGAGGCTCGATTTTCTCGCGCGGGGTGTTGCGGACGGCGGCGGACGACCCCGCGGGAAACCCTCCCTACATGGAAATAGAGCTGCTTTCGCCGCTTACGAAAATCGGCGCGGGCGGAAGTTTAGGGTTTTCCTACAAGCTCCGCGCGTGCGCGGTTCCCCGCGGCGCAACGGTGAAATCGCTGTTCGGGCGCGGAGTGCTGACGGAAAGGCTTTCCGTCGAAAGGCGCGGCGGCGTTGCGCTTGCGACTGCGGCGGTAGGCGTGTTTTCGGCGGGGAAAATAGGCGTATTCGACGAGCGCGGCAACG
>DHMA01000005.1:5313-7260 GCA_002405555.1 Opitutia bacterium UBA4654 | reverse complement strand
CTTTTCGGCGCGGGCATCAACTGCTTTTCGGGAAGTTTGGACGCGCCCGAAGACGTGCGGGCGTCGATGGACAGCCTTGAATCCGCAAGCGTCGGCGAAGTTTCGATGAACGCGGCGTGCGGGATTGTCGCGGCGGCGGCGTTGCGCGCGGCGGAGCGCGTTTCGACCGACGGGCTGTCGCGCGGATTTTCGCGCTTCGACTGGCTGCGCGGCAGGCGCATGCGACTCGACGTCGGCGGGCGGATTATCGACGGCGTTGCGTGCGGAGTTGACGATTTCGGCAGAATCGGAATTTCGGAAAACGGCGAGCCGCCGAAATTCTACGCGGCTGTCGAGGCATTCCCCGTAAAATGAAAATGCGCGGTTGTTTTCCGCGCATTTTTGCTTTCGGATTTCCGTCCGTCTATTCGTAGAGCAGCGAAGCCGTTATCGACGGCGACTCGCCGAGGGCGCGGAAGCGCACCCAGTAGCCGGAGAAATTTTCGGGCATGAGCTTTTCGAACGCTTCGCCGCCCTTAACGTCAACCGCGCAGTATTCGAGCCAAAGCCCCGTGCCGTCTACGTCGATTTCGACGGCGACTTTCACGTCCCTTTGGGAGGAGATTTTCAGCGTCTTTTTGTCGTAGCCTGTCAGCAGGAATGGGTCAGAGACGGAGCCGTTTTCGACCGCTTGGTTTTGCCACGCGCAGCCCTCGCCGACGGGCTTGCCGAGCTTCCAGAGGTCGTCGATTGAGCCTGCCCAGAGCGAGAATTTGCCGTCGTCGGAGACTATGACGTGCGGGTTGTTTGCGGCGGCGGCGGTGTCGGACATGCCGCTTATGAACATCAGCCCGCAGAACGAGGCGTAGTCGAACACGGCGAATGGGTGCGAGGCAATCGGGCGGATTTTCGCCATTCCCTGCGCGTTGCGCGCGGGCAGTTCGTAGAAAGTTCCGCCGCAGTTGAAGAGGTCGCGCTCGGTCGCGACTTCGCGGGCGACCCGCGCGTTCGGCGGCATGTTCAAAAAACGCCTGTCGAGCGGCAGTCTGTACCGCTTGCCGTCTTCGACCACGAGCACCGAGCCGCCGTCGAAGCTTACGCCTTCGGGCTTTATCATTGTGGAGCGCACGGCGTTTGCGGTTTTTGCGTCGAGCTTTGCGGCTTTGAGGTTCAGGTTTGTGTCGAGCGCGTACGTGCCGATTTCGTCGAAGCCGCCGCTTTTGTTTTTGCGGAGGGCGACGATTGCGAGGGTTTTGTCGGCGGTTGAGCGCATGAGGGCGACGGAGTCCGCGCCGTTTTCAATCCGCGCGATTCCGTCGAATTCGGTGGAGGGGCGGGTTGCGCGTTGTTCGGGTTCGGCGAGGTCGAAGTGGGCTGTGAGCGAGTACACGTCGTCGAGGGCTTCTATTTGCGCCCATTCGGCGTCGGTGCCGAGCGTTTCGAACTTCGGCGCGGATTCGGAAATTTCGACGGTCTTCGAGCTTTTCGAGCCGTCCGCCGAAATCGAGACCACCGCCACTCTGACGGGTTTTTTGTTGGCGCACGAAAGCGTCAGGACGCGTTTCGAAAAGCCGCCAACGAGCATGGGTTCGGAGAGCGTGCCGCGCGGGGCGTCTTCGCGCAAAAACACGCTGCCGCGCCCGATTGGCGCGCCGAACTTGTCGAGCTGTTCGGGGTCGAGGAACACGAGGTTCGAGTTCGATTTTTCGGGCGGGCAGTTTTCAGCCTTCATCGGGCGTTTGTTGAAGAACTCCTTTTTTGCGGAGTCGTCGCAGCCGAGGACGATTTTCCCGTTCCATTCGCAGAAGTCGCCGACCACTTTCAGGTAGTTTGAGCGCATTCTGATTCCCCTTGCGTGTTTCGAGTCGAAGTCTGGCGGAAATTTCCAGAACGCGCCGTGCATTGTCATGAGGAAGTCGTCTTCGCCGATGTCGCGAATGCGCGGCCATTCGGTGTTCCAGCCGTGCG
>DHMA01000005.1:0-5257 GCA_002405555.1 Opitutia bacterium UBA4654 | reverse complement strand
CCATTCGGTGTTCCAGCCGTGCGAGCCGTCGTAGGAGTGCGATGCTTTCGGCAGGCGGTACGAGAGCCATTTGCCGTTTTCGCAGAGCATTAAAATTACCGATTTCGCGTCGAAGCCGAGCGACCAGAGCGGCGTTTTGTCGGGCGCGGAGCTGCCTTTGATTCCGTCTTTGCCCGTGATTTCGGTGAACTGGCAAATGCGAATCGGCGTCCAGTCTTTGTCGTCGGGCGACCAGCTTGCGAGCGCGCCCGATTTCAGCGTAGGGTCTTTGTCTACGTTTTTGTGCCGCACGCCGTTGTTTGAGTAGAACAGCTTGCCGAAGCCCGCGTAGAAGCCCTTGCCGTGGTAGCCGTGGAGCTTCGAGCTTTTCGGCTTTTTGCCGTCGGCGTTGTCGGGGTGGGGTTTTAGGTTGCCGTCGCGGATTATTTCGCGTACGTCGAGGGTGTTGACGTCAACTTCGTAGAGACCCTCTTCCATTGTCGCGAAGAAGACTTTGTTTTTGTCGTCGGTTTGCGAACGCGCCGTGCCCGTGAGCCTGCCCGCCATTTTTTTGCGGTCTATTGCGCGGACGTTTCCCTTTTCGTCGATGAAATAGCACCCGATTACAAGCTGTTTCGACGCCTCGTGGACGAGCCTGTTTGCGTGCGTTCCGCCGAGCGATTCGGGGCGGATTGCGCGGTTGAGGTTTTTGTCGATTTCGTAAAGCCTGTCGTCCGACTCGTACACGACGTGCGGGCCGTAGGTTATCGCCCAGAGTTTGCCCGCCCACGGCACGACCGCCCCCGTGCCGCATTCGCCCTCGCTGTTCCACATCGAAAGGTGCGGATAGATGCCCGAAATCGATTTATACTTTTCGGCACCCGCAAAAGAAACGGCGGATATTAAACCAAACGCCCCGACAATCAATAGATGTTTTCCTGTCATAACGAATTACGATTATGTCCGAGGCGTTCGGGAGAGTCAATGCTTTTTCGGGCGTCTGCCTTTCAGCAATTTGCGCAGTTTCAGCCTGTCCTCTACCGCAACGATGTAGCCGACGCATTCGGGGAATCCGCAGCGGCAGGGGTGGTCGAGAAAGTGTTCGAGCGCGTAGCCGTAGTTGTAGAGAAGCTCCTCGCCTTTTTTGATGTCGCGCGTGGCGTAGAATTTTATTGTGCCGTCTTCGTTTACGGCTTCGCAGTTGGTGCGGCAGGCGTGGTTTATGAAGCGGGCGTCGTTGTATTCGAAGTTTCCGTCGATGTCGTATTCGTCGTCAAGCTCGAAGATGTACACCGCGCCGCCGCCGCTCGATTTTGCCGCCTCCTCGTTCGCAAGCCCGCGGCGGTTGGACTCCTCCTTGTCGATTTTTTCGCCGAGGTAGTCGATAATCCATTCCCCCTCGGCGATGTCTTGCGCGGCGAAGACGCCGTTGCCGTGTATCGGCGATTTCCTTACTTCGTACTTTTTCATCTACTTGTTCGGGAAGCGTCCGCCGCGCACGTCGGCGATGTATTCGCGGAAAGCCTTTTCGATTATTCCGCCCACGTTTGCGTAGCGTTTTGCGAACGACGGCGGCGTTGCGGAAAGCCCGAGCACGTCGGCGTTCACGAGCACCTGACCGTCGCAGTCCGCGCCCGAACCTATGCCGATTGTGGGCACGGACAGCGATTCGGTTATCGTCTTTGCGCAGTCGGCGTCGGTCATTTCCATGAGGACTACGAACGCGCCCGCGGCTTCGAGAGCCTTTGCGTCGGCGAGGATTTTCGCCCGTTCCGCCTCCGTCTTCCCGAATTTTCTGTATCCGCCGAGCTTCAAGACCTGCTGGGGTTCAAGCCCGATGTGCCCGACGACCGCGATTCCCGCTTTCGTCAGGCGCGAGATTTTTTCCGCCATGTCCGCGCCGCCCTCGATTTTCACGGCGTCCGCGCCGCCCTCCTGCACGAGGCGCGCGCAGTCGTCGAGGAGTCTGTCGAAGTTGTGGTGCGCGCTTGCGAATGGCAGGTCGGCGACGATTAGCGCGTCGGGCTTTGCGCGCGACACCGCGGCGGTGTGGCGCACCATGTCGTCGATTTTCACGGGGACTGTCGAAGAGTAGCCGAGCACCGTGTTGCCGACCGAGTCTCCAATCAAAATGATGTCGACGCCCGCTGCGTCGGCGAGCGCGGCGGTTGGGGTATCGTACGCTGTGAGCATCGCGATTTTTTCGACGCCCTTCATTTTTGCGATTGTTCGTGTTGTCTTTTTCATTTGCGTTTGAAGATGTTGAGTTTGTCGAGCGCGTTTCCGACCGCGTTGTTCGTGGAGGTCAGCACGTTTATGAGGTTGTTCGAGGGCTTCGAGACCGTCCCCGACACCGTAAATTCGGGGCCTTTGAAATAGCCCGCCATGGGCGATTCGGACTTCGCGTAGCCGAGGCTTTGGAACAGCCCGCGCGTCGAGCTTGCAACGTAGATGTTTACGGGAATGTCGAGCTTTTGCTGCGCGAAATCGACGGTCGGGTCGAAGAGCACCCTGCCGCCTTTCGACGAGAACACGAGGGAGTCTGTCTTCATTTCGACGGAATCGAAATTGAAGTTGAAGTCGGCGTCGTTGCGCGAGAGTTTTATTTCGGCCTCGGTGTATTTCATTTCGGTCATCAGCGACACCAGCTCGCCGATTCCGCCGAGTTCCTTGACCTTGCCGCCCAGCAGCTGCCCCGCGATTGAAAGCGCGTTTCCTGCGATTGCCGCCGCCGCGCCCGCGTCGGAATTTTTGTCGAGAATGCGGATTGTGCCGCCGCTTTTTGATTTGATTTCGGCGTTGCCCGTAAGGTATTTCGCCAAGTGCTCGGCGTTGTTCCCCGACCCTTTCAGCTCTATCGATGCGTCGAAAATTCCCGACATCGGGGGCTTGTTTTTGTCGGCGAAAAATTCGGAAACTTCGAGGTTCGACATCGCGAGTTTTGTAGCGGCGAGTTCGTAGGGGATTTCGCGCTTTGCGTCGAACGACACCGCCGCCGCGCCCGCGAAATCCGCCCCGAACGCGCGGAGCGAAAGCTTCGAAAGTTCGAGTTTGGATTCCGTCGTCGCCGCCGTTGCGTCGAGCTTTTCGAGCACCGTTTTGCCCCCGAACACCGCCTTGCCGACCTTTGCGGAGGCGGCAATCGTTTTGCCGAAATCCCAGAACGCCTTTGTGTCTTTCTTCGCAAAAGAGTCCGCCTTTTTAGACTCCGCAACGACCGCAAGCGCGGGTTTTTCCACCCGCTGCGATTTCCCCGCTTCGGGCTGTTTTTCGGTGTAGTTGGGGTTTTTGAACGCGCCCGCGAGAAGCGCGATGTCGTCTACTACAATCGACGGCGCGTCGGCGTCGAGCGAGATTCCCGCGCCGAGCGAAAGCTTCGCCGACGCCTTTGTCTCGCCGAGCGTGCTTTTTATCGAGAGCTTTGCGTCGATGTTTTCGGCGTCGCCCGAAAGCGTTGCCACGACCGAATCCGCCACGTTTTGCGCCGTGCGGGTTGCAATCGAGTGTGCCGCGATTTCCGCCGAGAACCCGCCGTTTTTGTACGCGCCCTTTATGTCCGCCGTGCCGCGCGAGATGTTCGAATATTTGAGCAGCGCGGGCTGGTTGAAGAGCGGCGCGAGCGCGACTGTCGCGTCGATTTCCGCCGACGGCGCGGATTTCGCCGTGTCGTATTCAGCCTTTGCGCCGAGCGTGCAGAACGGCGTTTCGTTTTCGCCGATTACGCATTTGGGAATTTCCACCCGCGCGGTTTTGCCGTCGAACGAGCCTTTCGCGCCCGTCGAAACCGACAGCCCGCGGACAAGGAATTTTCCGTCCTTTTTATACGAGAGCGCCGCGACCGACACGCCCGCGTCGAACGCGTAGACGTTCTTTTGCGGCATTGAAATTTCGGCGAGCAGCGACGTTTTAGCCGCGTCGATTTCGGGCGCGAACGGCTTTACGAGCGAGAACGGGAACGCGGGCGCGGAGATTTTCGCAAGAGCCGTGGACGTCGCCGAAATTTCGCCGTTTTTTGTGTCGTACGAGATTTTCGAAAGCGAGGAAATGTCCGCCGCCTTTTTTCCGTTTGCGTCCGAAATTCCGATTGCCAGCGATTCGAGCGTCGCCGTTCCGTCGGCGTATGCGAGCGCGGTTTCGCCGTCGATTTTAAGTCCGAGCGACTCCATCGACGAAATCGAGCGAATGTGCGCCACAATCGCGTTCAGGCTTCCGCCGATTTTGATTTTCGCCTTTGCCGCGCCGTTTGCGTATTCAGCGTCGGCGGAAATTCCGAGTTTGTCGGTTTTAGAGTCGGCTGCTTCGAGCGATATTTTCGCCGTAGAAGTTTTGCCTATGAACGCGTCGGCGTTCGCGAAAATGTTGAGGTTTTCGGCGACCGTCTCGCTGCCGCGTTTGACGTACGCGCGGGTGAGCGAAAGCGGGGCTGCGGATTTCACGACCGCTCCTCCGTTTGCGAACGAGATTGCGAACTTCCCGCGAATGTCGTCCGACGACAGCTCGATTCCCTTTGCGAACGCGTTTACAAGACGCGCGGGGACTGCGAGGGTTGCCTCGATTTCCGCCTTTGCAAGCTCCTCCTGCGACTTCGCCTCGAAGGGTTTTGCCGAAAGACCGAGCAGCGGCGTTCCGCTTTCGGACACGTTTACCTCGAATTTTTTTACCGAGACAGAGTCGCCGTTTTTCGCCGCGGTAATGCGGACGTCCGCGCCGACCGCGCCGAGAGGTTTGAGGGCGTCCGAAATTCTCGCAAGCTCCGACGCCTTTGCGTCGCCGATAATCTCAACCGAAAAGTTTGCGGAATCCGCCTTTGCATGCGCGTAGAGCGCGACCTCGAATTCTGGGAGCTTGAGCGACTGCGGCGCGAATTTTGCGGCGAGTTTGCCGTTTGCGTCTATGCGCGTTTCGGCGTCGAGCGCGGAGTAGTCGGCGTTTGCGTCCGCCGAGAGCTGGACAATTTTTTTGCCGTCAGCCGAGAGGAGGGCGGCGATTTTTCTTGCGCCGTTTTTTGTCTCCGCCGTCGCGGTAAGTTCGGCGTCCTTTGTCTTGACCTCAATCCGCCCGCATTTCGGTTTGAGGTTTTTTTCAAGCTCGACGTTCTTTGCCGACGCCTCGAATTTCATTCCGTCGATTTCGGCGTCGCCCGCAAATTCGCCGATTTCCACAGTCCACGGAAATTCGAATTTTTTTGCCGGCGCGTCTTTCTTTTCCGCCGCCCGCGTTTTTGCTTCGGCGTTCGCGCTTTTTGCGTCGGCGGTTTTTTGCGTTTCGGCGGGGAGGG
>DHMA01000077.1:13913-15628 GCA_002405555.1 Opitutia bacterium UBA4654 | reverse complement strand
AGCGGAAAATCCGCTTGCGGTGGCGTACAAAAAGTACGCGGTGTCGCGCAAGACGGGCGAACTTTACGACACCTGCGCGTTCGACCTCACGAGCGTTCTGTATGTGTTCTCGCCCGAACTTTTCGAAATTTCCGAGGCGGGAAATGTCGTTGTTGACGAAAAGAACATTTCCGTTTTCACGCCCGCAAAAGGCGGTCTGCACAGGTATTTGATTCTGCCGAAAGACGGCGCAAAGAAGATTTCGGAGGAGCTTGCCGCGCGTGTCGCAACCCTGAAACCGCAGGCGGAAAAATAGCGCGGCGCGGAAATTTTATTGTCGGCAACCGAATTTAAATAAAACGGTTTTAGCGGACGGCGGAACTCGAACGCCGTCCGTTTTTTTGCGCCGAATTTTGCGGGCGTTCCCGCAGTTTGCGCCGAATTTACGCGCCGACTTCGGGCGTAGCGGGGTTATTCCTCCTCCGATTTTGTATGGCCGCTTTCGGCGGATTCGAGAATCGACGCGAAAATGTCGCACGGAATGTACAGAACCACCGCTACCAGCAGAAGCGTGTTCAGGAACAATGCAATCATGAAAATCACCCACGCGCTTCCCGACAGTTTGCCGTCGGAAAGATTTTGCGTAGTCCAGCACAGAATTGCCGAAAGCGAGCACACGTAAGCCGTGCATATATTGAAAATCGCAGTCGGCGGAATCCACGCGCCGACTTTCAGCTTTTTGTGGAAAGCTCCCAACGCCAGCGCGAGCAGCGCAAACACGATTTCCACTACGACTATCGCCACTGCAAGCCATTCCGCCGAAACGAAACTGTCGGCAACGCCGCGCCCTGAAAAGTGCAGCGCGATTGGCTTGCCGAGTTCCGCCATGTGCGGGAGTGCGCCGACTGCCGCGAGCGCGGAAACAGCCGCGGCGATTCCGGAAATTTTTGTAAATTTGTTCGTCGTTTTTCCGTTGTTCATGGCTTGCGGGGAGGGCGGGGGGATTACAAAATCAGCATGGCGTCGCCGTACGAGTAGAAATTGTACTCGCGTTCGATTGCCGCGCGGTAGATTTCTTTGAGCTTTTCCACGCCGTCGCGCGAGTCGGGTTTGAGGAAGACCGCGACAAGGCACATGAGCGTTGAGCGGGGCAGGTGGAAGTTGGTAATCATTGCGTCGGCGGCGCGAATGCGCTGGGGCGGGTAGACGAAAAGGCTTGCGCTGTCGAGCACGGGCTTTTCGGCGTCGAAACCGTCGGGGTGCTTCCGTACGAAGTCCTCCATCGCCCTCAGCGACGTCGTGCCGACGGCGAGCCTCGGCGCGGATTTGTCCGCCATGGCGCGGAGCGTCGCGGCGGGGATTTCGTAGATTTCGGCGTGCATTTTGTGCTCCTCCACAATGTCGCTTTTCAGCGGCTGGAAAGTGCCGATTCCGACGTGCAGGGTGAGGTCGAAAAATCTGTTCCCGCGCGATTCGAGCGTTTGTATAAGCTCGGGGGTGAAGTGCAGCCCCGCGGTCGGGGCGGCGGCGGCGACGCGCTTGGAGGGGTCGGCGTAGACGGTTTCGTAGCGGCGGTTGTCGAAGTCGCGGTCGTAGTCGGGCGCGTGCTGGTCGCGGGCGATGTAGGGCGGAAGCGGCACAACGCCTATTCTTTCGCTGACGGAAACGACGCTTTCGCCGTTCGCGGTTTCGAAGTCTACAACGGCTCTGCCGTCGTCGAATTTTTCGGCGACGGT
>DHMA01000077.1:9075-13822 GCA_002405555.1 Opitutia bacterium UBA4654 | reverse complement strand
AGGCGTTTTGCGGGTTTAAGCATGCACGTCCAGCGGTTCGGCGAGCCGCACGGGGTGAGCAGCAGGCATTCGACGTTTCCGCCCGTGTCCTTTTTCGCGAAAATGCGCCCTTTGAGGACGGCGGCGTTGTTCCTGAAAAAATTGAAGTTTGTTTTGAGGAATTTCGGGAGGTCGGCGAAATGCGCGTGCTCGATTGTGTCCGACGCCCTGTCGTATACGAGCAGTCGCGAGCCGTCGCGCTTTTCCGACGGGAAGCGGGCGATTCGTTCGGGCGGGAGCGTGTAGTCTAATTCTGACGAGTTCATTGTATTTGCGAAATTTGTTTTGCCTCTTCCGCTTTTTCGGGCGCGAGCGTGCCGACGCCGTCGCATTCGGCGCAGAGAGACGCGTATGCGGCGGCTCTGCGGAGCGCGGTTGCGGGAGGGGCTGAGTTTTCGTAAAGCTCGAAAATCAGCCGCGCGAACATTGCGTCGCCGCAGCCCGTGGCGCGGACTTCCCTGCCGATTTTCGGCGGCTTGACTTCGATTATTCCCTCCCCGAAGTCGGCGAGAATCGTGTTTGCGCCGTCGCTTACTACGAGCATTTTTGTTTGGTCGAAAAATTTTTCACGCGCGGCTTTGAATATTTTAAGGAATTTTTCCGCCGTGCCGTTATCCAATCTTTTCATAAGCCCGAACAGCTCGGCGCGGTTGATTTTTACGATGTCCGACTCTATCCGCGCCAAATGGGCGAGCGGCACTCCGTAGCTGTCTATGCAAAGGCGCATATTTTTGATTTTGCAGAGAATGTCGATGTTCCATGCTCTGGCTATCGTCCAACCGGGGAAGCTGCCGCAAAACGCGAGAATGTCGCCTTTTCTTGCCTTGCGCCTGATTTTCATTTCGGCTTTTAAAAAGTCGTCCGCCGAAATCGGAATATCCGCGCCGAGGTAGGTCGTGTTCGAGCCGTCGGCGGAATCCGTGCAGACAAGCCCTTCGCGCGTTTCGCCTTCGAGCCAGACCGCGATTGCGGATATTTCCTCGTTTTCGAGCGTTTCCATGCACCTTTTGCCCGTGAAGCCCGCGGGGAATACAAGCGCCGTTGCGTCCATGCCGAGCGACTTCGCCGCTCTTGCGACGTTCACGCCCTTGCCGCCCACGCGGAACATAGGCGAGCCTTTCGCCCGCGCCGTGCCGCCCCTCGGCGGAGTGTCGAAAACCGCGGACGTTTCGGCGAGCAGGTTGCCCGTAATTGTAAAAATTTTACGCATTGTTTTAAGCATGGGCGTTTTTTTTCGACACGCAAGAAAAACGGTTGCAATGTACCCGCATTTTATGCGAAAGTGAAGAGTTGAATACTGAAAAACTATGAAAATGAAAATTCTTATGGTATCGCCCGAATGCGCTCCCTTTTCGAAAGTCGGGGGGCTTGCCGATATGGTTTCGTCGCTTTCGAAGGAGTTTGCGGCGGACGGGTGCGAGGTAAAAATCTTTACTCCGCTGTATTCGTCGATAAAGCGCGGCTCTTCTATCAAAAAGGAGATGGACAACCTCTCCGTCCACATGGGCTTGGGGATTGAGGAGTTCGCGTCGGTCTGGCGCGCGCCGCTCGGAAAGGCGGGCGTCCATTTTCTCGAATTCAACAGGTACTACGACCGCCCGGGAATCTACAACTACGGCGCGGTTTCGTACGACGACAACGGCGGACGCTTTGCGTTCCTCTCCCGCGCGGCTATCGACTACTGCCTTTCCACGGGCTGGATTCCCGACGTCATTCACTGCCACGACTGGACGACTGGGCTTATCCCCGTATATTTAAATACGACCCTCCGCGCCTCCGCCCTCGGACGCACCGCGACGGTTTTCACAATCCACAACCTGCAACATCAGGGCGTTTTCGACAGAGGCGTTCTCGAATACGCGGGCATTCCGATGTCGGAGTTCCGCGCCGATTCGTGCGAGTCTTACGGAAGCCTGAACATGATGAAGGCGGGTCTCTACAACTGCTCGAAAATCACGACGGTAAGCCCCACTTACGCCTCCGAAATCCGCACCCCCGAATACGGCTGCGGCCTCGACGGGCTTCTGCCCTTCCGCGCGGGCGACCTCATCGGAATCGTAAACGGCGTGGACACCTCCGAATGGAATCCGAAGACCGACAAGTACATTGCCGCAAACTACACTGCGGGCGACATGTCGGGCAAGGCGGCGTGCAAGGCGGCATTGCAGAAGCGCATGGGCTTGGCGGTGTCGGAAAAAACGCCCGTCTTCGGCGTGGTTTCGCGGCTCTTCGACCAAAAGGGGCTTGATTTGCTTGCCCGCATTGCGCATTCGCTCGTGAACAACATGGACGTGCAGATTGCGCTTTTGGGAAGCGGCGAGGGCTGGCTCGAAAACGCGTTCAACTCGCTTGCGGCGTCGAACGCGGGGAAAATCGGCGTGTACATCGGCTACGACAACGCGCTTTCTCACATGATAGAGGCGGGCTCCGACTTCTTCCTCATGCCCAGCCGCTTCGAGCCGTGCGGACTCAACCAGCTTTACTCCATGATTTACGGAACTCTCCCGATTGTCCGCGCAACGGGCGGGCTTTTCGACACCGTCGAACAGTACCGCGAGGGCGAGGGCAAGGGCAGCGGCTTCGTGTTCTCGGACGCCACCGCCGACGCGCTCTACAACACAATCGGCTGGGCGTGCTCCACTTGGTTCGACCGTCCCGAAGACATCGCCGAAATGCGCCGCAACGCAATGGGCAGGGATTTCTCTTGGTCGAAATCCGCCGACAAATACGCGCAGGTCTACAAATGGGCGGTCGGCTCGCGTTCCGCCGCGTTCTAAGGCAATGTTCGAAAGACCCGCAAACAGAATCTACCGCAATAGCGAGTTGGGGCAGTGGCTTCGACGCGTCGATTGCGACTGGGAAAAGTTCTTTCGGGTCGAAGAGCTTGCCTACGGGCGCGAGCTGTACAAATCGGGCGCGGTTCGCACGCTCGAACTGAACGCCAACGAGGCCATTGTATGCGCAAAACTTTCCGACGGCAGCGAGCCGTACTGCGTGCTCGATTTCGACGGCGACGGCTACGTGAGGCGCGGATTTTCGGGCAACCTGCAAAACGCCGCCCTTACCGTGGCGGGCTTCTACGAAATTGAGGAGCTTGTGGGCGACGTGTTTTCGAGCGACGAATTTTTGGACTACGACGAATCGGCAGCAAAGGCTCTCGCCGCCAAGTCCGCCGAAAACGCCGATTCTCCCGAACCCGAAACGGACGCCAAGCCCGAAGTTGCCGAACGCGCGGGCGACGAGTTCCCCAAACTTGCGCTTACGTTTTCTTCGCGCCGCAAGGGGCTTGCGTTTTCCGCCGCGTGGGAGTTCGCCGACGGCAAGACCCGCAGGGCTTTCGGCGAAAAATGCCTGCCAGTGGCGGAGCTTGGCGACCCGCAGAAGGAAAACTTGGTGCGGCTCGCCACAATGTCGCGCAAGTGCGGCTTCAAGTATTCGTCCGAAATCTATTTGCTTGCGGAAATCTCGAAAATTCCGTCGTTTCTGCAAGCCGCGCTTCCGACGTGGGAGAAGTATTTTATAATACACAAAGACGCAAACGTCGATTTGCTGTCGCTGGGCGAGCGCAGTGTGGAGCTGAAACCGACGGCGAAAAGCGTCGGCGGAAACTCGCTCGACTTCGACATAGAGTGGTCGTCCACGGTCGGCGACGACATTATAGACACGAACGAAATCGCGAAAATCGTCGGCGGCGGAACGTCGAGCCTGCGAATCGTGCCCGAATACGGCATTTTGCGCATTTCGAACGACGACACCGCCTTTGTCCGCAACGTTGAACGCGCAAGGGAGTTCGGCTTCGAGGCGGGGAAAATTCCGCGCTACATGCTGCTTTCAATCGCGGAATTCGGCGGCGGAATCTCGCTTTCGCCCGAACTCAAAAAGTGGCTCGATTCGCTCTCGGCGCGTGATTCCGCCGACCCCAAGCGGCTGCCCGACTTCCTCCGCAACTACCAGAAACGCGGCGTGCTTTGGGCAAAACGCCTCTTCGACCACGACTGCAACGCGCTTATCGCCGACGAAATGGGCTTGGGCAAAACCCTCCAAACCCTGACCCTCATAAACATGGCGGCAGCCGGCGACGCGTCGAAAAAATTTTTTGTTGTGTGCCCCGCAAGCGTCATTCCCGTCTGGATTTCCGAGGCGGGCAAGTTCTTCCCGAACCTCAAATGCGGCGTGCTTTCGGCGTCGTCGGACTTCGCCGACGCCCAGCTGTGGATTTCAAGCTACACGCAACTTCGCCGCAACAGGGCGGAGGTCGAAAAAATCGACTTCGAAATCGGCGTGCTCGACGAGGCCCAGTTCATCAAAAACCCCGACGCCAAGACGACCGCCGCGTGCATGGCCCTCAAAGCAAAGCGGAAAATCGCCCTCACGGGCACGCCCGTCGAAAACAGGCTGCTCGACATGTGGACTACATTCCGCTGGCTCATGCCGGGTCTTATGGGGCAGCGGGCGGTTTTCGAAAACGCGGTGCAGTCGGACGAGGCTTTTGTGCGCCAGATGCGCAGGCAGATTGCGCCGTTTGTTTTGCGCAGGTTGAAGTCGGAAGTGGCGACGGAACTGCCCGAAAAAATCTACGTCGATTTGGTCTGCCCGATGTCGGAACAGCAGAAATCGGAATACCAGAAACTGCTCGGCGAGGCGCGTTCGACGCTCGGCGGGGCTGTCGCGGAAGACGCAAAGGCGCGTTTCACTGTGCTTTCGCTCC
>DHMA01000077.1:8908-9033 GCA_002405555.1 Opitutia bacterium UBA4654 | reverse complement strand
GCTCCTCACCCGCCTGCGTCAGGCGGCGTGCGACGCCGCGCTTCTGCCGTGGGTTGGCAAAGGCGGCGCGGCGGAGGTCGGCGGCAAAATTTCGGTGCTTTCCGACAAGGTGGAGGAGCTGTTCA
>DHMA01000077.1:2571-8830 GCA_002405555.1 Opitutia bacterium UBA4654 | reverse complement strand
TTCAGCCAGTTTACGCGCTTTCTCGACCTCATCGCGGAAAACATTTCGGCGCGCCTTCCCGACGCTCCCGTCTACACCCTCACGGGCGCGACGCGCGACCGCTCCAAACCCGTCGAAGCCTTCCAAAACGGAAGCGGCGGCGCGATAATGCTTGTGAGCCTCCGCGCGGGCGGCACGGGCATAACGCTCACTTCCGCCGACTACGTTTTCCTCGCCGACCCGTGGTGGAACCCCGCGGTCGAAGAGCAGGCGGTAGACCGCGTGCACAGAATCGGGCGCAAGGGCGACGTTTTCGTCTACCGCATGATTGCGCAGGACACCGTGGAGGACAGGGTGCGCAAGCTCCAACTCCAAAAGAAAAAACTTTTCAACGACCTCCTCGGCGGCTTGAAGGACGTGTCGAACCACGTCAGGTTTGTGGAGACTGTCGCGGATATTTTGTCGTAGCAAAAATTATTGAATATGAAAATAATATCGTGGAACGTCAACGGGATAAGAAGCGCGCTTTCGAAAAATTTTCGCGAATTTGCCGCCGCCGAAAACCCCGACATCGTGTGCGTGCAGGAGACGAAAATAGACCCAGCCGCCGCCGAAAAGCTCGATTTGCCCTTTAAGTACCGCTACTTCCACTGCGCCGAACGCGCGGGCTATTCGGGAGTTGCGATTTTCTCGAACGTGGAGCCGCTGTCCGTCTCGCGCGAGGCTCTGTGCGGCAGCCCCGACGAGGGCAGATTTCTTTCCGCCGACTTCGGAAAATTCGTCCTAACCTCAATCTACGCGCCGAACTCGCAGGACGCCCTCAAACGGATAGACTACAAGCACGCGTGGAACACGGCGTTTGCCGCAAAAATGGCGGAGTCGCGGCGGAACATTGTCTGCGGCGACTTCAACGTGGCGCATTGCGAAATCGACATCGCCCGCCCCAAGGAAAACGAGGGCAACGCGGGCTTTTCGCAAACGGAGCGCGACGACTTCGGCATGATTTTGAAAACCGCCGACCTCCGCGACGTCTGGCGCGAGCGCAACCCCGAAAAAGTCCAGTACTCTTGGTGGAGCTACCGCGGCGGGGCGAGGCGCAGAAACGTGGGTTGGCGGCTCGACTATTTTCTTGTTTCGACGCCGCTTTTGCCCGAAGTCGAAGACGCCGAAATTCTCTCCGACGTTTTGGGCTCGGACCACGCCCCGATTTCAATAGTCCTCAAATAGCCGCGCCGCAAAATGCCGCCGCCGCGCATGTTCCGATTCCCGACGGAGCGGGCGGCGCGCCTTTTTTTGTTGACTAATTTGAAGAAAATTCAATATAAATCAATAACTATGATGGCCATGTTCAATTTAGTGTCAAAGAGTTTGCGCGTCTGCGCAATTTCCGCCGCAACGCTTGCTTCCGCGTTTGCGGCGGCGGCGGAAATCGACGCGCTCAAACGCGATTTCGAAAATCCGCCCGCGCCGTCCCGCGCCGAAACGTGGTACCACTTCACGACAAACGCCGCAACGAAAGAGGGCATTACCGCCGACATCGAGGCAATGCGCGACATCGGCTTCACCACCGCCCACGTTTTTGCAATCGGCAGCTACGGGAAAATCCCCGGTTTCGAGCTTAAATTCGACAGCGAGAAGTGGCGCGGGCTTATGCGCCACCTCGGCAAAGAGGCTAAACGCTGCGGAATAGCCCTCGGCACGCACAACTGCCCCGGGTGGTCGAGTTCGGGCGGCCCGTGGATTAAGCCCGAAGACTCCATGAAAATGGTCGTGGCTTCCGAAACTTTTGCGACAGCCCCGCTTAAATCTCCCGTAAAACTTCCGCAACCCGAAAGCAAATTCGGCTTCTACCGCGACATCGCGGTAATCGCAATTCCGAGCGGCGGCAAACTCCCGACGCCCGTTTCCGCCGACGCCGACATGCGCAAAGTCTTGTCGGGCAGGGTAATCGCCCTGCCGATGAAAGAGCGCGGCAGCTCGGCGGACTACGTTCTCGAATTCCCGAAACCCGTCAAAGCGCAGACGGCAAAGGTTGTTTTCAAAGACCTGCACGTATATGTTGGGGTTGACATTTCGGTTTCGGCGGACGGCGGGAATTACAGGAAAATCGTTTCGGAGAAAATAGCGTCGTTTGCCGATTCGAGCGCGCCTCACTATTTTTCGCTCAAAGACGCGGGCGATTTCAAATTCTGCAAAGTGTCGTTCCGCAACATCGGCTTTCCCGAATGGTTTTCGCCGCGCGACATGCACTTAAAAAGCATTGAATTTCTTGCCGACCCCATGATTTTCGAAGCCCCGCGCAAAGTCTCGATGGGCAAGGCCTTCACCTACTGGGTGCCGAACGGAAGCGAGGCGGCGGGCGCGGACAAGTCGAAAGTGCTCGTCCTTACCGACAAATTCAAGAACGGCGCGCTCTCCGCCGAGCTTCCCGCGGGCGACTGGAAAATTCTGCGCATAGGCTACACCTCGACGGGCGCGAAAAACCAGCCCACAACGTGCTTCGGCTTGGAGTGCGACAAGCTCTCCAAGCGCGGGCTTGACGCCCACTGGCCGCACTACATGGCGAAGATGATTGAAGACTTCGGCGGCATGCTCAAAAACGCCACAATAGACAGCTACGAAGTCAGCGGGCAGAATTGGACGGAAAACTTCGCCGAAGAATTCATGGCGCGGCGCGGCTACGACATCGTTCCGTGGCTGCCCGTCATGGTCGGCTGTCCCGTGGGCACGCCGGAGGAATGCGCAAAATTTTCGTTCGACGTGCAGACTACCGTCGCCGAGCTTTTCGCCGAAAACTACTTCGACTACTTCGGCGAACTCTGCCGCAAAAACGGTCTGATTTCGATAGCGGAATCCTACGGCGGGCCTTTCGACTACCTCAGGGGCGTGCGCCACATAGAATTTCCCGCGACGGAATTTTGGGTGTCGCCAAGAGCGCCGTCCCGCGCGGTGCTTTCCATGGCGAACGTCTACGGCAAAAGCCGCGCGGGCGCGGAGTCTTTCACCACGATGTACAACGAGGGACGTTGGCAGAACGACCCCCGCGACCTCAAATTCTACGGCGACCGCGCGTGGTCGCGCGGCGTGTCCGAATTCATAATGCACTCGTACGTGCACCAACCGTTCAACGCGGGGCCGGGGCTTGGGCTTGGCAGGCACGGCTCGCACCTCAACCGCCTGAACACATGGTGGAAAATGGGCGGCGAATGGGTCAAATACATAGGGCGTTCGCAGGTGCTTTTGCAGCGCGGAGTCCTCGCGGGCGGCGTGCTTTTAATGCCGCCGCTCAACTCGCCGAACAGCATGTTCTACGGCGACTCGGCATCGGGCAAACTCTTCTCGGCGGGATACTCCGCGGCGATATGCTCGCCGTTCGACTTGGGCGAAATTCTGTTCGTCGAAAACGGCAGGGTGAAGGCGGCAAAAAACGGCGCGTCGTTCGGAATGCTCGCAATTCCCGACTCCAAATACATGTCGGTAAAAAAGCTCCGCGCCCTGCGCAAGCTCGTGGCCGACGGCGCGACCGTCGCTGCCGCAAAACCGCGGGAAACGCCCACACTCTCCGACAGCCGAGCCGACTTCGACGCGCTCGTCGCCGAAATTTGGGGCAACGGCGAACCGCTCCGCCGCATCGGCAGGGGCAGGCTCATCGCTACGGGCGACATTTTCAAGGCGGTTTCGACAGTCGGCATGAAGCCCGACTTCAAGGGCAGAAACATCGACTTCTTGAAGCGCGTGGACGGCGGCGTCGAAATCTTCTACCTCTACAACACCGCTCCCGACGCCGTTTCGCAAACGGTTTCGTTCAGGGTGGGGGACGGAAAAGTTCCGCAAATTTGGAACGCCGAAAACGGGTCGGCGGAAAACGCCGCGCGGTGGTCGCGAAGGGGCGAATATGTCGAAATGCCGCTCGACTTCGCCGCAAACGAGCCGAAATTCGTGGTCTTCGCCGACGGAAAGGCGGCGGCGGTTTCGGAATTTAAAGTGTCGGGCGCGGCGGCAAAGCCCGCTTTCGTGAAAATTTTGGAGGCAAAATACGGCAGCGGAAATTTAGTCGCCGACGTGCTCGGAAAAGTCGCGGCGGAAATCGGAAACGGAATCACGGTTTCGAACGAAACGTTCGGCAAAGACCCCGCTCCGATGAAGCCCAAGAAGCTCCGCGTGAAGTATTCGAAAGACGGCGAAATTTTCGAGCGCGAATACCCCGAAAAATCTGTAGCCCTCATTTCCGTCGCTCCGCAAAGCTCCGTGCGCCCGCTTTACAGAAACGGCGCGCTGTCCGCCGAATTCCGCGAAAACGCAAAGGCGGAAGGCTCGCTTTCGGACGGCTCGAAGTTCTCGGTGTCGGTTGCCGACATTCCCGCGCCGCGCGACATCTCCGAAAACTGGAAGGTCGAATTCCAGAAAAACATGGGCGCGCCCGATTCGATTGCGCTCGGAAAATTGCAGTCGCTCTCGGAGTCGGAAATCGACGGCATAAAGTATTTTTCGGGCGAGATGCTGTATTCCAAAAACGTCGAAATTCCGGCGGAGTTCTTCAAGAAAAACCGCAGGATAATTCTTTCGTTCGGCGGCGTCTACAACGTCGCGGAGGTCTGGCTGAACGGCAAAAAAGCGGCGACCCTCTGGACGCCGCCGTTCGAGTGCGACATTACCGACTTCGCAAAAAGCGGCGCAAACTCGCTTTCCGTGAAAGTCGCAAACCTCTGGGTGAACCGCATTATCGGCGACCAGCGCGAGCCGGACGAAGGCTGGCAGAAATGGGCGTTGGAGGGCAAAAGCGTTTCGGAGACAAAACGCTTCACGTTCTCCAACTGGACAAACTCATGGGCGAAGGATTCCCCGCTGAAAAAGTCGGGGCTTACCGACGGCGCGTCGGTTTCCGCCCGCGATTTCGTTCCGCTAAAATAGCCCGCGCCCGCGGCGCGGCGGCGGGGGAATCCTCCGTCGGCGTTTTTTCATTCGGGCGAAAAAGCCAAATTTTCCGCCCCGACACTACACAAAATTTTCATTGCATGGAAGACATCACATACATCATCGGACACAAAAACCCCGACGTAGATTCAATCTGCTCGGCGATAGCATACGCCGACTTCAAACGGGCGATAGGGCAGGGCGGTTTCCGCGCCGCGCGTTGCGGCAACTCGAACGCCCGCATAGACAGGGTGCTCAAACGCTTCGGGGCGCAGCTTCCGCCGTTTGTCGGCGACGTCCGCCTGCGCACGAAAGACATCATGAAAACCGATTTTATACGAATGGGTATGGATTCGTCGTGTTTTTCGATAATGGGCGCGATTGACAAAAACGACCTGCGCTCGATTCCCATCGTAGACGAAAATTCGGTCTTGCAGGGCGAAGTTTCCGTGTTCGACTTGGGCGAATTTTTCATTCCGCACCCCAACTCCGCCCGCGAGGTAAGGCGCGTCAGCGCGACCCTCAACGACATCATCAAAACCCTCAACGCCGACGTCCGCTGCGCGTTTTCCGCCGACAAGACGGAGGAGATGTTCGTGCGAATCGGCGCGATGGAGGTCTCGACTTTCGGCAGGGTGCTCGACTCGGAAAAATCAAGCCCCGAACGCAACCTAATCGTCGTGGGCGACAGGTTCGACATTCAGATTAAGGCTATCCAAATGGGCGTGCGCGCGCTCATCATCACGGGCGGCTACGACATCGACCCCGCAGTCGTCGAAATGGCGCGCGCCCGCGGCGTGAGCGTAATTTCGTGCCAGTACGACAGCGCGACAACCGCGCTGCTTGTCCGCATGGCGACCCGCGCCCTCCCGATGATGCGCAAGCCCGCGGCGGTCGTCAAAAGCGACTGCCTGCTCTCGAAAATCTCGGCGCGAGCAAAGGACTTTTTCGGCAAGACAATCTACGTCTGCGACGACGACGGGCGGCTGGAAGGGCTTTTCTCGAACCCCGACCTGCTCGGAATATCAAAGCAGAAGCTTGTGCTTGTAGACCACAACGAGCTTTCGCAGGCGGTAACGGGCGCGGACGAGTCGGACATCGTGGAGATTATAGACCACCACAGGCTCGGCGTCTCCCCCACGCGCAGCCCGATTCTCTTCCTCAACAAGCCCGTCGGCTCGACGTGCACAATCATCAGCGGAATGTTCCGCAAAAGCGGCGTGAAAATGTCGGAGCGCACGGCGGGGCTTCTGTGCAGCGGCATTGTCTGCGACACCCTCAACCTCAAAAGCCCGACCGCCACCGACGAGGATTTCGCAGAGCTTGAATATCTGTGCGGCATCGTGAAAATCGACGGCGGCGAGCT
>DHMA01000077.1:0-2507 GCA_002405555.1 Opitutia bacterium UBA4654 | reverse complement strand
CTTGCCGACTACATTTTCGGCGCGGACAGCGTCATACTTTCGCACAATCCCGACGAGGTTATCACAAGCGACTGCAAGAAATACAACGAGGGCGGAGTGGCGTTTTCGGTCTCGCAAATCGAGGAGCTTGACTTCGCGAACTTCAACGCAAAGAAGGAGGAAATCCGCCGCGCCCTCGACGCTTACCGCAAGGAAAACGGGCTGTATTTCTCCGCGCTGTTCGTAACGAACGTCATGACGCAGGACTCGCTTTTGATGGTAAGCGGCGGCGACGACATGGTTGCGAAAATCAACTATGTGCGCGACACCGAGCGCGGCGTCTTCGAGCTTCCGAAAATCGTAAGCCGCAAAAAACAGCTCATTCCCTACCTAACCGCGCTTTTGCGCGACTGATTTTTCCGCCGCCCTGCCGCCCCGCGCTTCGCCTCAAAACACGGCGTTGGGTTGAGCGCGGCGGACGAAAAAACTGAGCGTGTTTGCAACCCTGCGGCGCGTCCCCGCGCGTTTTTTGGTGGACAGCATGCGGAAATTCCGCAATGCTTGGGGGCGTTAATTTCGCGCTACATGGACAAATTCGGACACTTCGTTTTCGACATCGACGGTACTTTGATAGACACCGAGTACGCCATTTTGCACAGCTTGCAGGACACCCTCTCCGCGCTCGGCAGACGCGCGGAAATTTGCGGGCTTGCGTTTGCGCTTGGAATCCCCAGTCGCGACGCTCTCGAAAGGCTCGGCGTTGCCGACCCCGCCGCCGCCAACGTCGCTTGGGAAAAACGCTTCGAGTTCTACAAAGACCGCGTTGACTGCTTTGCGGGCATTCGCGAGCTTCTCGGCGAATTGAAGCTGCGCGGGTGCAGGGCGGGAATCGTAACGTCGAAGTCGCGCCGCGAGTATGACGACGACTTTCTTCCGCTTGGAATCGGCGGGCATTTCGGCGTGTCCGTTTGCGTCGGCGACACTCCCCGCCCGAAGCCCTTTCCCGACCCGCTCCTGACCTACTTGAAGCTAAGCGGCGCGTCGGCAGACGAAATCGTGTTCATCGGCGACACAAAATACGACGCCGCGTGCGCCCGCGGCGCGGGCGTGAAATTCGCCCTCGCGGAGTGGGGCAGCCCCAACGCGGGTGAAATAGAGGCGGATTTCAGATTCAAACACCCGTCGGACGTCCTTTCGATAGCGCGTTAGCGTCGGCAGTCGGCGCAAAAAAAACGCGCCGCAAGGCTCTATGCGCATTCGCCGCGCAGCGTGCGGAAATCTTTTTGCTTTTGCCGTCGGCGCATTGCGTGCTTGTCTGCCGATATTTTGCGCGGCGGGGAAAACGCGGTGCAGGCGTTAGTCGATATTGTCCGAGTTCAAAAAGTCCTCAATCAGCTTGGCGGGCGTCGTGCCGCGCTCGGCGGCGGCGCGTTCAAGCTCGGCGAGGTTTTTGAATTCGAGCGGCTCTACCCGCGCCGTCGAAAACGGCTTGGGAATTATGAATTTGTCCCACGCCTTCCCGATTCGCCAGCAGCGCGTCGGCGTAATTTTCAGCGCAAGAATGCGCGCTCCGCTTTCCTTCGCCACAAGCAGAAAGCCCTCCTTTGCGCGGTTTGCGGGGCCGCGCGGGCCGTCGGGCGTAATGAAAACGTCCGCGCCGCTTTTTACGGATTCCACAAGCTCCATCACCGCGTGCGCACCGCGCCGCTTGTGCGAGCCGCGCACCGCGCCGATTTTCATCAGCCTGAAAAACGCGCAAAGATACGCGCCGTCGCGGCTTGCGCTGACAAGCCCGTTCATGGGGATTTTGTCGCGGTAGTAGTATTTGCACATCGACAGAAAGAAAATGCGGCTGTGCCACGCAACCCCCACGAGCTTTTCGGAGGCGGACATCTTCCGCGCCCCCTCGTCCGACGTTTCGAGCCTTACCGTAAATTGGAGCAGCCTCACGAGCACGAAGAGCGGAAACACTGCGAGGTAGTGCCGCAGTGTGGGGTTGTAGACGTCGGGGTTTTTTTCTTTCATCTGATTTTGCATTCAAGCGCGAATCGCCGTTTTTTCAACACAAAAGGCTTCGTGGCTGGCGGGTTTTTTCTTGCCCCGCGCGGGGAAATGCTTTGTGCTTCTGGGCATGGACAATATCGGCGGCTCTTCCCGCAAAAATTTTTTCAAAGACATCGTTCTTCTGGCGGCGGCGTTTTCCGCGCTCTACCTTGGCTTGGCGTTCATGCGCCCGCTTGCAAGCCCCGACGAGGGCAGGTACAGCGAAATTCCGCTCGAAATGGTGCGCAACGGCGACTACGTTTCGCCGCGCCTCAACGACATGGTTTACTTCTATAAGCCGCCGCTTTTCTACTGGCTTCAAGCGGCGTCGATTAAGGCGTTCGGCGTGAACAGAGTGTCGCTCCGCGCCCCCAACTCGCTCGTGGCGGTTTTGGGAATCTTGGCGACATACTGCGCCGCCCGCGCCCTCTACGGACGCCGCGCGGGCGTGTTCTCGGCGATTGTTGCGGGAACGAGCGTGCTCT
>DHMA01000209.1:30054-33843 GCA_002405555.1 Opitutia bacterium UBA4654 | reverse complement strand
TTCGCGGCGCTCGCGGGCGTCCTTGAACATGGCGCGGCGTTCCTCGGCGTCGATTTTTCCGTCGCCGTTTTTGTCGTACTTGGCGAGGATTTCCTTCGGGGGCTGGAATTTGCGCGGCGGGCCCATTCTGCGCCGCTGCTCGTCGAACATCTTGCGCTGTTCTTCGAGGAAGCCCGCAAGCTCCGACTTGTCGAGCTTGCCGTCGCCGTCTTTGTCGAAGCGGTTCATGACGTCCTCGACGTGTTTTTGCCTGAGAGACTCCAAGTCGGCGGCTTTGTCTTTCATCGCCTCCATCGCCTCCCTGCGTTCTTCGGGGCTGAGGCGTCCGTCGCCGTCTTTGTCGAATTTTTTCATCAGCCTGATTCGGGTCTCGACGTCGAGCTTTGAGAACGCGTTTTTGATTTCGTCGTCGCCGCCCTTTGCCGCGTTTTGCGCGTCGCCGGCATACGCGGCGGCGGCGAGAAGCAGGAGGGTCAGGGTTGAGCTTAAAAGTTTTCGCATTTCGTATCCTTTCGCCCAATGCAAACGCCCGACGCCGGCAAATGTTTCAAAAAATAGGGGATTTTTTTTGCGCCCGCCGCAAAAACCGCGCTTCAAAATTTGTTTGAAAATCGCGGGGCGGTGTTTAACGTACGATATAGTAATTAAAATTATGTACCAAGTGACGTTCAGCAACCAGAGCATGTCGGAGCTTAACAAGCTCGACAAGCTCACCCAGTTGGAGATTATCGAATCTTTCGGGGCGTTGACCGCCGAACAGCTCGAAAGCGGACTGCCCGAAATCGGGAAAATCCGCCGCGGCTCGAAAGTCTTTTACAGGCTCAGAACCGGCGACTACCGCATTTACTTCGAGGTAATCGAAGAAACGCAGACGCTCCACGCCCACTATATTCTCCACCAACATACCCTCGCCGACTTCGTGTTCCGCTTCAAGCTCCCCTTCAAGGAGGAGACCATGTTCGAGCAGGAGGACAATTTCTGGCGTTATCTCGAATCCCTGAAAAAATGAAAAACGAGCAAAAAAACGTACATCAGGAAAGCAAAATCTACATTCTTCCCAACGCGTTCACCGCGGGCAACCTGTTCTTCGGCTTTCTGTCGATTGTCCTTTGCATACAGGGCAAGTTCAATTCGGACTCCGCACGCGAATCGGTGACGCAAATAGCCGCGCTCATCACGCCGAGCAGCTCGGAAATCGCAAACAGCACGGGCTACTACCTGCTTGCCATTCTCTGCATTCTCGCGGCGTGCTTCTGCGACGCCCTCGACGGCCGCGTTGCGCGAATGAGCGGCAAAACTTCGCTCTTCGGCAAGGAGTTCGACTCGCTCGCCGACAGCATTTCGTTCGGCGTCGCGCCCTGCCTGCTGATGTTCTTCCTCGTGCTCCAACCCATCGAGGGCATGAAGGATTCGTACTCCAATTTTCTCAAAAATACGGGCTGGCTGATAGGATTTATCTACCTGCTCTGCGCCTCGATTAGACTTGCGCGCTTCAACGTGCTCACAAACCCCTACATCTTGGGGCACGAAAAATACGAGCACGGCGACTATTTTTCGGGGCTTCCCGCGCCGGCGGCGGCGGGCACGGTGGCGTCAATCGCCCTTACAATGCTCAGCCTCAACTTGGAGGGCATTATCCCGATTCTGCTCATTCCGCTAATGCTTTTGATTGCGTGGTTCATGGTAAGCAACATTCCGTATCCGTCGTTCAAGCACGTCAACTGGACGGCGAGCATGCGCTTCCGCTCGTTCGTGGCGTTCGTAATCGCCGTGATGCTCATCGTAATTCTGCGCGAGTACAGCTTTGCGATTCTCTTCCTCGCGTACGTTTTCTACGCGCCGCTCAAATACGCGCCGCGCGGGCTCAGGATAATTTCGTATAAATTCAAAAAAATTCGGAACAAATAATGCTTAAAAATATATCGACGGCGGGGATTGCGGCCGCGCTCTTTCTGTGCGGCTGCGCGACTGAAAAATTCGGCGGGGTAAACTCCGCCGACTATGTGAAAAATTCGGGCTTCGAATCGGGAAAGGTTCTGCTCGACGAAAACGGCAGAGCCGTAAACGCGCACGGCGCGGGCTTCATTTTCGACGGCGGCAGATACTACATGTTCGGCGAGCACAAGCTCGGCGGCACGCTCGGCAACAAGGCTCTGGCGGGCGTACACTGCTACTCGTCCGCCGACCTCTACAACTGGCGCGACGAAGGCCTTGCGCTGGAAATGTCGAAAGACCCCGAATCGCCGATTATCGTGGGCACTGTGCTCGAACGCCCGAAAGTTGTATTCAACAAAAAGACGGGCAAGTACGTCATGTTCGCGCACCTCGAAGAGCGCAAAGGCGCGACCGCGAAATCGCCGAAGCTTGAAGACATCTTGAAGGAAAAGCCGAACTACCGCGCGGCGAAAATCGCAATCGCGGTTTCCGACAAAGTCGAAGGTCCTTATAAATTCCTGCGGGCGTTGCGCCCGAACGCGGGGAAGTACCCCGTCGGCTGGGAGGGCAAGCTCAAAGCCGTCCGCACGCTGCTCGATTCAAAGCACCCGAACTGGGACGACCCCGACAAAGCCCTTTCGCTTTCAAGCCAAATCATGGACGGGCATATTTTCCTGCGCGACTTCCCCAACGGACAGATGTCGCGCGATATGACGGTTTTTGTCGACGACGACGCCAAAGCATACCTCATCACCGCGTCCGAAGAAAACGCAACCCTCCATATCCACGAGCTTACCGACGACTACCTCGACTTCACGGGCAAGTTCGCGCGCGCGCTCGTCGGCGGGCTTAACGAAGCCCCCGCCGTATTCAAGAAAGACGGCAAGTATTTCATGTTCACCTCTTACTGCACCGGCTGGGCGCCCAACCCCGGACGCCTCAGCGTGGCGGACTCCATGCTCGGCGAATGGAAACAGGTCGGCAACCCCTGCCGCGGAGCGGGTCAGCCCGCCGACAGAACCTACCCCGAAGCAAAGGCGGACACAACTTTCCGCTCGCAAAGCACATACGTTATCCCCGTTGAGGGCAAAAAGGACGCGTTCATATACGTCGGCGACAGGTGGCTGCCGAACGACGCAATCGACGGCCGCTACATTTTCCTCCCCGTCGAATGGGAAAACGGGCTGCCCGTCATAAGGTGGCGCGCCTCGTGGGATTTGTCTTTCTTCGACAAGGCGCGTTAAGCGTCCGCGATTTTTGCCGATTCAAAAGCGAACAAGTTAAATCATGAAAAAAATATCAAAAAAGACATATTTCCTTTTGGCGGCAATTTCCACAATGCTGGGCGCGGCGGCGTGTCCCGCGGCGGGAAGCCCAGCGGCGGCGGCGTCAACGCCCGCGGCTACGGCGAAGTCGGACGCAAAAACATTGGAGGACATCGCCGAAAAAGACTTCGAAAAGGCTCTTGCAGAAGCGAAAAAAGACGGCAAGGTTCTCATGCTCGAATTTACGGGGTCGCAGTGGTGCCCGCCGTGCAAAATGCTCCACAAATACGTGCTGAACACCGACAAGTTTTTGAAGCACGCAAAGGACAAGCTCAAAGTTGTTGTTGCCGACTTCGAAAGAAACGGCAATCCGCGCGACGCCGCCAACGCCGCGCAATACGCAAAGCTTGCCGACACCTACGAGCTTACGGGCTTCCCTACGATAATTTTGATAAACCCGCAATCGGGCTACATCGAAAAAATCGTGGGCTTCCAAATACAGTCGCCCGAAGAGATGATTGCAAAGACCGAAGAGGTAGCAAAGGCAAAGAAGTAGCGCAAAAAAACATTTCCACACCGAAGCGGCGGG
>DHMA01000209.1:0-29941 GCA_002405555.1 Opitutia bacterium UBA4654 | reverse complement strand
TAAGAATTAAGAATGAAGAATTGAGGTTTGCGAAGCAAACCCAATAGCCTCACAGGTGAAGCCGAAATTTTTATGATTTAGCATAAAGGTTTCGGGTTCATCTGCGGTGTGCGTGTTTTATTCCGTAGCTTTTATTGTACACAGAACTCTTGCGCTTTTCACAACTGCGCGAAATACAAAAATTAATATCGTTGTTCTTTTCGCGCTTATAATATACGCAAAAATTTAATAATGCTGTTCTTTTTGCGTTTATAATATACGCAAAAATTCATTCTTAATTCTGAATCCCCGCCGCGCGGGCGCACAAAAAAGCCCGATACGAGCGCGTATCGGGCTTTGCGTAAAATGTTGTTTTATTCGTATTCTTTGACCGACTTCAAGCCTTTCAGGATTCGGCTTCGTCCGCCGTTGTTGGCGTTTGTAAATTGGCGCACAACTTTGTTTTCGGCGGGAGTCCATTCTTCCTTTGCGCCGCGGAACACAATCATGTTCACAACCGGCGGCTTCATCTTTTTGTCGAAGTAGACTTCCTTGAAGAGCTTGTTGTAGTATCTCATGATTCCGACGCGTCCGTAGGGCTTGAACTTTGCTTCGGGGCGTTTCACCCTAACCGCGGGCGGCGACGGCTGGGGGCGGACGTAGAACTTGTTTTCGTACATCGCCTGCGACGGAGTACCCGTGTAGAGCGGAACGCCTTTCTGGGCGCGCTTTGCGTTTTCCTGTTTAATCCATTCGCGGGCTTTTTTGATGCCCTTCTGACGCGCGAGAGCGTCGGCGGTTTCAAATTCCTGCTGTTTTTCGTCCGTCCAGCCCTGCTGTTTGCGCGCCTTTGCAACTTGGTCTTCGTAGTTTTCCATTGCGCGGCGGAAACGTTCGGTTTCGGCGTCCGTCCACGGCAGTTTGATTTTGTCGGGGTCAACCCAGCCCGTGGTCAGAATGTAGATTGTGTCCGCGCCCTGCTCCAACGCCGCCTGATACACGCGGTAGATGTTGGAGATGTAGGGGTTGTAGTACTGCGAAGCGGGCGGCTGTTTGAGGAACTCGTATTTGAGTTTGTAGTAGGGCCCGCGAACCGCGCTCACGCCCGTTTTGTTGAGGGCGACGTTAATCGGGTCAACCCAGTCGCACGCGATGCGCTTGTTGAACGCCGTCGCCGCAACGAGGTTTCCCTGAAAGAACTTGATTTGCGCGCCGTTGCTGATGTCGAACGCCATGAGGTTGAAGAGCATTGTGGACGGCAGTGTGTTGACGAGCCTCTTGATGTCTTCGCGAATGACTTTGTAGGTATCCAAACCGCCGCGTTCGTCGGTCATGAGGTAGGGGCCCGCGTCGACGCAGATGAGGACTTTTTCCGTCTTGCTCTTGATGCCGCCGATTTCGACGGTCGGGACTGCGAGCTTCAAGCCGCCCGTCATTGCCTTGTCGGAAATTGTCGAGATGCCCGCGCCCGTGGAAATCGACGCGGGGATTGTCACCTTGACTTCCGGAGCGTTGACGTTCTGCGGGTTGGCAACCTGAATGCGCTTGTTCATTTTGCGCGACTTCTTCTGCTGTCTTTCGACGCGCACCCTGTGCTCTTTCTGCGCAACTTGGACTTTTTCGACGGGCGGCGGAGCGTCGAGACGCTGCTCGTCCTCGATAATCGACTGCGAAACGATGTAGCCGCTCAATCCGATAAGCAGCGATATTTGCAATACCGCGACCAGAATGAAAACTTGGTACAAAAGCCCGCGTTTTTCCTTTTTGGGTCTAAAATGATGGAGTTTCATATGGAGGGTGTTTGTTGTAAATTATTCGTCGTCTTCGTCCTCGTCGTCTTCGTCGGCAACCGCCTTCTTGGGCTTGCGCTCGATTTTTACGATTTCCTTTTGGCCTTTTGCCGTCAGCGCGTTGTCGGGGAACAAGGCCTTCATTTGGGCGAAAATTTCGTTTGCGGCGAACTGTTTGCCGATTTTCTTGTACGCCATGCCCGTGTTGTAGAGCAGTTCGGGCATCCATGAGCTTGTGAGGGAGCCGAACACGATGCCCTCGGCGTATGCGTCGAGAACCGCATTGTAGTCGGGCTTGTCCGCCTTGGCGGCGAGCATGCCCTGCGCCATTTTAAGAAGCGAGAATTCGGGCGATTTTGCGTCAACCGAAATCTGGTTGAGGTAGATTTCCGCCGACATTTTTTTGCCCATGCTCAAATCGCAATAGACCATCCAGAGGGTTGCCTCGTTTTTCTGGGGGCTGTCGACGCCCGTGAGTTTTGTGTACAGCACGCCGCATTCCTGAACAGCCCCGCGGTTGCGAAGCTCGGAGAGAACGGAGAGCATGTCGGGAATCACCGCGGTGTAGTCGCCAGAGAACGGAGTGCGTTCGAGGATTGCAAGCGCGCCCTTTTTGTCGCCCGATTTCGCCAATGCCTCCGCTACATTCAAAGCCGACGACACAAGCGACGGCGCGACTTCGCCGAGTTTCAGCGCGTCCACAATCGAGACCGCCTCTTTCATGCGGTTTGCGTTCACGAGCGCGTTCAGGTACATTTCGAGGTATGAATTGCCCTTGAACGTTTCGTGGTTTATCGACATCAGGGGAATGAGGGGGTAGACGAAGGGGCGCATGTAGACGATTGCTTCGTCCCAATTTTCGCGCCCGATTGCGGAGCGGATTCTCAGCCAGTTGTTGTCGGGCTTTACCACCACTTTCAGCGAAGACGGCTTCTTTTTGGAAACCGCGATGTCGCCGCCGCCGCCGACAAACACGATGTCGGAGTCGGTCGCGTTTTTGAACGCCGCAACGCTTTCGCTCTTTGCCTTTTCGTCGAAGAGCGAAACCGACGCCGCCTTGCCCTCGTAGTCGGCAAGGTAGGAGCGGTCTTCGTTTTGGGTTGCGGCTTCGGCCGCCTCGGTCTTCTGCGCGGCGGGAGCGGCGGCTTGCTGCGCCGTCGCGGCGCATGCGAAGATTGCAAGTGCTACGGAAAATACCGTTGTTTTGGAAATCTTCATTTTCGTCAATCCTATAATGTTTTGCGGAATTGTTTAATTTCGGCGTAGTCGGGCGACTGCTCGTTGAGCTTGTTGTCGAGGAATTCGTCGCACAGTTCCTTTGCCTTTGCCGCTTCGTTGCGGGTGGCGAGCAGCTGCGCGGCGGAAAGGAGAGCCTTGCCCGTCCATTTGTAGCAGTTTGCGTAGCCGAGGTAGCAGCGGTCGAAGTACATCAGCGCGGTGTCGAGCTTCTTGTTGTGCTGGGCAATTGTTCCGAGCCTGTAAAGGGCTTCCGCGTAGGCTTCGCCGCGCCACGACGGAGATTTGAGAATCTGCTCGTAGCATTTAATAGCCGCGGCGCGTTTGCCGAGCTTTGTAAGAACTTCCGCCTTGCGCAGAACGGCTTCCGCCGCGCGGGGGTCGGACGGGAACTGGTCTTCCACTTCCTCGTAGAATTTGACGGCGTCTTCCCATTTGCCCTGCCCCTTTGCCGCAAAGCGTTGTTCGAGCTGGGCGGAGGCGAAGAGCGCGTCGATGAGGTATTCGAACTCGTCGCGGTCCACCGCCTCTTTCAGAGCCTTGCGGGCGGGTTCGGCGCCGTATTTTTCGTTTACTTTGGAAATCCAGACGAGAGTGCGCACCGAAGCTTTCTTGATGTCGTCGTCGTTGAACATTTTGTCGTCCTTGACGGGCTTGCCGATTGAATCCAAGCCCATCATGAGGCGGTACGCCAGAGTGTCGTTCTTTGCCGCCTTTGCGCGTTTGAGCATTTCGCCGAACACTTTTTCGGTGCCGCCCTTCGGATACTTCGCGATTTGCGCGGTGTAGCGGTCGAGAAGTTTTTTGAGGACGGTTTTGTCGGTGTAGAGCTTTTCGTCGAAAGCCTTGTCGCGCTTGAATTTTTCGTAGAGGCGTTTGTCGATTTTCGGGTTGTCCTGAAAATAGCGGTAGCGTTTTGCGGGAACGGCGACCATGTCTTGGAGGAGAGCCTTGTCGGTCATGAGTTTTTTGAGGAACTCGACGGTTGCGGCGAGCTTTACCTCGTTCTCCTTGTACATTCTGTCGTAGTCGAGAATCATTTTGTCCACGCCGTCGTCGGTCTTGACCGCGCCGTACTTTTCGATTGCCGAGCCGTAGAGCGCGAGCGCGTCGGACGCAAGGCCGTTGATTTCCAACGCCTTCGCCTTGTTGAACGACGCCTCCGAGCAGATTCCCTTGGGGAATTTTGCAAGGTAGGAGTCCATCAGCGCGATTTCCTCGTCGTATTTTTCGAGGTTGTGGAGCAGTTTTGCCGCCTGCGTGTAGGCGTTGTCGATAAAGCTTTGGTTCTTGGTGTACTTTTCCACATTCATGTAGTGCTTCATCGCAAGCTCCACTTCGGCGTTGTTTGCGTAGATGTCGCCGAGGAAGAACTCCACTTCGCCGCGAAGCTGGCTATTTGCGTAGCGGGCGGTAAAGTCTTCGAGGGTATCGCGGGCAACGTTGAAGTCGCCCGCGCCGAAAGCCGCAACGCCGCGGCGATACATGCCGTCTTCGGCGTACATGCCGTTCGGGAAGTCGTCAATCATTCTCACGAGCACGCGCATGGCGTTTTTGAAGTCGCCCTTTGCGAGGTACGCGATGCCCGACCAGTAGAGGCAGCCCTCCGAAATCGCGGTGTCGGGGTTGTCTTTTGCGTATTTTTCGAAAGTCTTTGTGAGTTCGTCGTACTTCTGCATGTCGAGCCAAGTCTTGCCCATGAGGAAGATGAAGTCTTGCGAGTACGGCGGCTCGTCGGGATTTTCGGCGATGAATTTCTTTGCGAGCTGGAAGAATGCGGGGTAGTCTTTCTTCTTCAAATAGTACTGGGCAATTTGAAGTTCGACCGCCTTGACGTATGTGCCGTCGGGATAATTCTTTACATATTCCTCGCACAGTTTGAACATGACGTCGCTCTTGCCGATTTTGAACGCGCCGACAATCGCCGCCATGTAGAAGTCTTCAATGCTCTGGTGGTTGGGGTATGTTTTGAGCATCTGCCAGTACGACCAGAAGCTTTCGAAGTCGCGCTCTGTAAGCATGTAGTTGCGGGCGTTGCGCGCCATGAGGTCGGCAGTATAGTCTTCTACGGGCGCCATTGCCGCGATGTATGCTTCGAGGGTCGCAACCTGCGCGGTAAGTTCCTGAACGGCGGGGCTGTCCGCCGACACGCGCTGGGCGCGTTCGAGCTGTTTCTGCGCCTTTTCGAGGAAGCGTTTGAGGTTGTTTACAATGGTATCGCGGCTAAGCACCATATTGTAGAATACGGAGGCTTCGCTGAATTTCTCCTTTTTCACGAGGTCGTCGCCCGCAAGCAGGAGCGCGTAGTTGAGGGCGATGTCGCTTCGCGCGGGAGCGTCTATAACAAGATACGGGAAGTATTTTTTAACGGTTTCGTAGTCTTTTTGGGCGCACGCCGCCTGAATCAGACCCGACGCGGCGAAAACCTTGTCTTCGGGCAGAACCGCCGTGTTGAGCATTCTCTCGAACCACTTTTTGCCTACTTTCCACTGGCGTTGGTTGTAGAGGCTTGTGGCGATTTTCTTTACGATTGAAAACTGCTCGCTGCGGTTGAGCTTATCCACATAGGGCTTTGAGAGCAGAAGCTCGCGCGTGGAGACCGCCTTGTCGAACTGTCCGAGCATTTCGTAGCACGATGCCTTTGTCTTGATTGCCGAATCGGCATACTGACCCGTGGGGAATTCCTTTATGACCTTGTCGAAGCCCGCGATAGCCTTGTTCATGAGGTTTTTCGAGGGCGTGCCGTTGTATTCCTGCAAATAGCCGAACGCCTCGAAATAATACATCTGTTCGAGCTCTTTTTTCAGATTCTGGTCGTCGGAATCCTTGATGCGCTTGACGAGTTCGAGAATGTAGGGGCGCGCCTCTATGTATTTTTTTTCGTCGACGAGCGCGCTCGCCTCGTTTTTCAAGTCGGTCGTACCCATTTGGGCAACCTGCTGCGCCGAAGCCACGCGTACCGACGCAAGCAATGCGAGCACCGCGACTGCCGCGCCTTTAAGTATTTGTCTGTTAAATGTCATGTGCCGTGTAATTAAAGTATGAAAACCGTTGTAGGAGCGTCGGAGTGTCCGAACACAAACCGCCGCTACTATTTGCAAACGAAAATTCAATACGCTAAACTCTCAAATTTCCAGCTTTTTTTTGCGTAATTTGCGCCCCGCGCCGACTTGAAGCAAAGTCGGGACGCGCGGAGGGACGTTTTTTTGGCTTTAAAAAAAATTTTTTTGGTCTAAATTGCGCCCCATGTTTAAACGCGAAAAAGAATTGATGCTCTTCGGACTGGGGACAAACCGCCACTCTTTCGAAGGGCTCGGACTATTCATTTTTATCTACCTCGGCGCGACGCTTTTTGCCGCGGTGCTGACCGCCCCCGCGTACTGGGTCGTGCAATGGGTCGATTCGATTGAATCGACGGAAACCACGCGCTGGCTGCTCGGCAAGGGTGTTGACGTTTTCTACGACAGGCTCAGGTGGGCGCCGATTGTAATCGGCTTGCCGTACATGATTAAACGCTGCGGGCTGTTTTCGTTCAAAAACATCGGAATGCCGTTCACGCCGGGAGCTGCGGGCTACTTTTTCAGATTCTTCGCGCTTGGGGTGGGGCTTGCGGTCGTGATTTTCTCGTTCCAATACGCGTTCTGCAACGTGAAGTTTGTGGGAGCGGTCGGAGGCGAGCTTGCGAACATTCTAATTTCGGCGATTCTCGGCGGGCTGATTCTCGGCTTTCTCGAAGAGCTTGTAATGCGCTGTCTTATAATGCGCTCAATTTACACGGCGTTCGACGCGCTTTCGGCGGTCGTGCTAAGCTCGCTGTTTTTTGCGTACAAGCACTTCAAAGTGCCGAATTCGATTTGGGACTCGCTTCCGGGGGGCGTCCACAATTCGTCGTGGGACATCGGCTTTTTCGTGGCGTGGTACGACACCGTCGGAATCGGCACAAGCTTCCAGTTTGTGCACTTCGCCACGCTTTTCATGTTCGGCGCGGTGCTCTGCATGCTCTACATCAGGACGAAAATGCTTTGGGCGCCGATTGCCATGCACGCGGGCATAGTGTTTTCAATCCAGACATACCGCAAGATTTTCGAAATAGGCAAAAGCCCGAACATGGTGTATTTCGGCGGTTCGGGACTGACGACGGGCTACATGTCGCTCGCGCTTCTTACGCTGATTTTCGTTGCGCTTTGCATGTGGAAGCCGAAGGGCAATTCCGAAAAATAGCATGAAAAAGCCCGAACTTCTCGCGCCCGCAAAAAACGCCGAAACCGCCCGCGCGGCGATTCTGTGCGGAGCCGACGCCGTGTACATCGGCGCGGACGAATTCGGGGCGAGAAGCGCGGCTGGCAATTCGGTTGACGACATCGCAAAGCTCTGCGACTTCGCCCATCTCTACGGCTGCAAGGTGTACGTCGCCCTGAACACCATTCTTTCCGACGCCGAAGTTCCCCGCGCGGCAAGGCTTGCGCAAAAGCTCTACGAGGCGAACGCCGACGCGCTCATCGTTCAGGATTTGGGACTGCTGGAATACGGACTTCCGCCGATTGCAATCCATTCAAGCACGCAGTGCCACACGACGACCCCCGAAAAGGCGAAATTTTTGGAGTCGTGCGGCTTCGACACAATCGTGGTCGCGCGGGAGCTTTCTCTGCGCGAGATTTCCGAAATTTCCGCCGCCCTCAAACCCTCTACGCGCTTGGAGTGCTTTGTGCACGGCGCGCTCTGCGTCTCGTACAGCGGACGTTGCAAGCTGAGCTTTGCGATAGGCGGACGAAGCGGCAACAGGGGCGAATGCGCCCAGCCGTGCCGCATAAAATACAGGCTGCTCGACGCGCGGGGAAGGGAAATAGCCCCCGCCGCGCACTTTCTTTCGCTGCGCGACATGAACCGCTCGCGCTCGCTCGGCGAACTGCTCGACGCGGGCGTGGACATTTTCAAAATAGAGGGCAGGCTCAAAGACGCGGGATACGTCAAAAACATAACCGCCCTCTACCGCAAACTGCTCGACGCCGAGCTTGAAAAGCGGCGCGGCGAAAAGCCGTCCTACGGGTACACAGAAACGGTTTTCGAGCCGTCGGCGGAAAAGTCTTTCAACCGCGATTTCTGCGAGTACCATCTGCGCGGCACGCAGAGCGGCTGCGCGTCGTTTGCGACGCCGAAGGCGCGGGGCGAATTTCTCGGCTCGGCTGAAAGGGTTTTCCGCGGCGGATTCACGCTGTGCGGCGCGGACAAAACACTCGCAAACGGAGACGGACTCGCGTTCGAATGGGACGGCGGGGCGTCGGGAGCGAGCGTCTCGAAAATCGACGGCGACAGGGTGTTTGTCGGAACGCCGAACGGGCACGCGGAAATCCCCGCGGGAGCGAAAATTTACAGGAACAAAAACACGGCGTTCGAAAGCGAGCTTGCGCGGGAGACCGTCAGAAAAATGCCCGTCGAAATTTCGGCGGAGGAACGCGGCGGGCAAATCGCGTTTTCGATAAAGACACTCGACGACCGAAACGCCCGCGCCGAAATCAGGCTGTCGAAATTCGAGAGGGCGAAGAACCCCGACGCCGCCCGCGCCGCGCTTGCCCAGAACCTCGCAAAGCTCGGCAACACCCCGTTTTCAACCGACGACGTGCGGGTTTTGTGCGCCCCGTTTTTGCGGGCGGCGGAAATCAACGCAATCAGGCGCGAGCTTGTGTCCGCGCTCGAAAAAAACATTCTCGACAGCTACAACGCAAAGCTCCGCAACCGCAAGCCGCGCGAGCCGCAATTCTACAAGGCGTTTTCAAAACCGCTCGACTCCGACGAAAACATCGCAAACAGCTACGCCGCAAAATTCCACGAGAGGTTCGGCGCAAGCGTCTCCGAATTCGCCTGCGAAATCGAACGCCCCGACATGCGCGGCAAGCGCGTGATGACCACAAAACACTGCATTTTGCGCGAGCTTGGAATGTGCAAAAAAACGTCGGGCAAAAAGCCCGAAGAGCCGCTTTTTCTCGTCAACGATTCCGCCGAACTCCGCCTGCGCTTCGACTGCAAGCGCTGCGGCATGGAAATATTTTGGAACGACCCCCGCCGCCCATAGCTTGGAAATTTGCGCCCCCAAGACACAAGGCGACTGACTGCGGCACTTTGCGCGATTTGCGTTTCAGCGGCAGTAATTGCGCCCCCCGATAAGTCCGCGTTGAAACGGCAATGCCGCCCGAAGCGAAATGTCGGCGGAACGCGATGGCGCAAAAAAAAACAGCTCCCGATTTTTCGGGGGCTGTTTTTGTTTTCGGATTTCCGATTCTATTTTGTGGAGAATTTGAAGACCGTCTTGCTCTTGTACTGCTCGTTCGGGCGGAGCGTTGTGGACGGAAAATCCTTCTGGTTCGGCGAGTCGGGATAGTGCTGCGTTTCGAGCGCGAGCGCGCCGTTTTTAACGTACTTCTTGCCCTCCTTGCCCGCTACGCCGTCCAAGCCGTTGCCGCTGTAAAACTGCACGGCGGGTTCGGTAGTTTCGATAACCATGAGGCGGCCGCTGGCGGGGTCGTAAAGCGACGCGGCGGCGACGGGTTCGGCGGTCTGTCCCTTGCGGAACACGAAGTTGTGGTCGTAGCCCCTGCCCGTCTTGATTTGCTCGTCGGAGGAGTTTATGCGCGCGCCGACTTTTTCGGGCTTGCGGAAGTCGAACGGCGTGCCGTCAACCTTGCGGAGTTCGCCCGTGGGAATGAGCTTCTGGTCCACAACCGTGTATTTGTCGGCGTCGAGCGCAAGTTCCTGATTGAGGATTGTGCCCTCTCCCGCGCCCGCGAGGTTGAAGTAGGAGTGGTTTGTGAGGTTGCAAACGGTGGGCTTGTCGGTCGTGGCGGAGTATTCCACGGTGAGCGCGTCGTTGTTGTCGAGAGTGTAGACCACTACCGCTTTGAGGTTTCCGGGGAAGCCCTGGTCGCCGTCGGGCGAAACGAGGGTGAGCTTCAAAACGGACGCGTCGGGAGTGGTGCGCGTTTCAGCCTTCCAGATTTTCTTGTCGAAGCCGACCACGCCGCCGTGCAGGCAGGTGATGTCCTTCTCGTTTTTCGAGACGTTGTATTCTTTGCCGTCGAGGCTGAATTTGCCGTCGGCGATTCTGTTGCCGTAGCGTCCGACTACCGCGCCGAAATACGGGCTTTTGGTTTCGTAGTCCGAAACGTTGTCGAAGCCCAGAACGATGTCGCCGAATTTCCCGTTGCGGTCGGCGACGCGCAGTTCGCGGATAATCGCGCCGTAGTCGAGAATCTTTGCGGTTGTGCCGCGCGAATTTTTAAGGACGTACTCCTTTACGGTCTGTCCGTCCTTTGTTTTGCCGAAGTCGGAGACTTCCACGCTCTGCGAACAGCCCGCGCACAACGCCGCGAGCCCCAACAATGCCGATAGATATTTTTTCATATTTTTACTTTGTTTTGGTTTTCAAAAATTCCGCGAGTTTCGCGAACGCCGCGCCCCTGTGGCTTATCGCGTTCTTCTCTTCGGGCGAAAGTTCCGCCGTGGTTTTGCCGCGTTCGGGCAGGTAGAAAAGCGGGTCGTAGCCGAAGCCGTTGACGCCCGCCGCGCCCCTGTTTATGACGCCCTCGATTTTCCCGCAAAACGCCGCGCGTTCGCCGTCGGGGCAAATAAGCGCGATTGCGCAGACGAAGCGCGCGCTCCGTTTTCCGTCGGGAACGCCGGCAAGCTCGCGCAGAAGTTTTTCGTTGTTGGCGGAGTCCGCGCCCGCGCCCGAAACGCCCGCGTACCGCGCCGAGCGTATCCCAGGAGCTCCGCCGAGCGCGTCAACGACAATTCCGCTGTCGTCCGCCATGACGTACGCGTCGGGCGGGGTTTTGCGCTTCAACGCCTCCGCCTTGATGAACGCGTTTTCCTCGAAAGTGCCGCCGTCCTCGACGGGGCTTTCGAAGCCGATTACGTCGGCGGCGGAGCGCACGGCGCATTCCAGCCCCGCGGCGGCGAACATTTCGCCGAACTCGGAGACTTTGTGTTTGTTCGATGTAGCTATGTAAATTTCCATAAAAATCAATGCTGCGGTTTTTCGGCGAGAACCTTTGCCCGCAACGCGCCGACTTCGACGAATTCTGCGTCTCCCGCCGAGGCGAGTGCGGCTTCAATCGCGCCCATTTTCGCGTCGAAGTTGTCCACGTTCGAAACGAACACGGCTTCGGGGGTCGCCGCCCGCGCCGCCGCGCCCCATTCGGGCTCGCCCTGATGGCTCAAAATTATGTGTTCGAGGCGTTCGAGAATGCCGCGTTTAAGCCCGTTTTTCAGCCCCGCGCCGCGCACGATTCTGTATCCCAAGACGACATGCCCCTGCAAAATGCCGATTTTCGTGCGTTCGGGGACAAGCCCCTGAGAGTACTCGCGCACTTTGCCGATGTCGTGGAGAATGCAGCCCGCGAGAGCCAAGTCGGCGTCCACAAAGGGGTAGAGCGGCAGCAGCGCGGACGCCATTCGCGCGGTTTTCAGGGTGTGTTCGAGCAGCCCGAAAACGTAGGCGTGGTGCATTTTGACCGCCGCGGTGCTTTTGAAAAACGCCTCTCCCACGGAGTCTATCGCGTACTGGACGGTGTTGCGCAGGGCCTCGTCGTTTATGCGCTCGATGAAAGATTCAAGCTCGGTGCGCATTTCGTCGGGGTCGTAGGGCGAGACGGGCGCGAGGGCTTCGACCATGGAGTCAAGCTCCTCGCCCTCGATTCTGCGGACTGAGTCAATTTTCGGGCTTAAACGCCCCTGATAGAAGTCGGTCGTGCCGCAGACTTCGAACGCCGCGCCGACGGGGGCGTCGCGCAGGGCGTCGAACGCGGGCGAACCGTCGAAGCACATCGACGAAAACGAGCCGCCGTTGTCGCCGAATTCGAGCATGAGGAACTCGCTGCCGTTTTTTGCAATCTTCGCCTGCGACGACCTCAGAAGCCCGACCACGCAAAAGCTTCTGCGCCCGTCGTCCTCGCGCGAATTTTTGAGTGCTGCGATTGTCTCCGCCACGGAACTAATCCCTCATTTTTATCACAAGGCGAGACCATTCGCCCATCGTCGTCGGCTCGGCGGACTCTATCATACCGCCGCCGCGCGACAGAAAGTAGTCGCGCACCCTTTCGTTTTCGACGGCGAGAATGCCGCTTAGCACAAGCAGCCCGCCGCGCTTTACCGCGCCCAGCAGGACGTCGGCGTAAATGCACAAAACGTCGGAAATGATGTTTGCAAGGACAATGTCCGCCTGCTTGCCCGCAAGCGCGCGCTCAATCCCCGCGTGCTCGAACGAGACGTTTTCAAGCGGAATGCCGTTGGCGCGGGCGTTTTCGACGCTCACGCGAACCGCCTCTTCGTCGCGGTCGAAGCCGTAGATTTTGCCGAAGCCGTAGAGCTTGGCGGTCAGAGCGAGAATGCCCGACCCGCAGCCCGCGTCCACAATGAATTTGTCGGACACTTCATGCGCGTCGGCGTAGTCGAGCATCGCCATTGCGCAGAGGCGCGTGGTGGGGTGGTCGCCCGTGCCGAATGCAAGCCCCGCGTCGAAATAGAGAACCTTGTCGGAGGCGGGGGCTTGGTAGCCGCCGCGCATCCATTCGGGAACCCAGTGGAGGTCGCGGTATGTCCACGGTTTGAGGAATTTTTTGTATTCGTTCTGCCAGTCGCGGTCGTCGATTTTCTCTATCGAGAACGTTTCGGGAACTGTCGGGAAGCGGCCGCGGACTTCCGCGTACGCCTGTTTTGCGTCGTCGTCCGAATCGAAATACCCGAAGAGTTCGGGCGCGGTGCGGTCGTTGATTTTTTCTATGCCCCAGCTTGAGCGCGTGAGTTCGCAGAACGCGTCTTCAAGCGGCTGGACGAGCGCGTCTGAAATTGTTGCCGTAAGTTTTACCATTGTAGTGTGCGTATTGTTGCGGACGCGGATTTTTCCCGCGCGTCCGTCGGGAGGAACGCGCTACGAGCTTGCGAGAATCGCCGCCATGCAGCCCATGGCGGTTGCGGTTATCGCCTGCCCGAAAACGCGGTCGGTGCAGTCGCCCGCCGCGTAGACGTCGGCGACGCTCGTCTGCACAAGCGTTTTTCCGTATGGTATAATGTAGCCGTCTTTGTCGGTGTCAACGGCATTTACAAAAGCTTTTGTGTCGGGAACGTATCCGATTGCGATGAACACGCCCGCACACGGGATTTCCGAAACGGAGCCGTCCGCCGTGTTTTTTACGGAAATTCCGCGGCACTTGCCGTTTTCGCCCTTCAAAACCTCTTCGAGCACGGAATTCCAAACGACCGAAATTTTGGGATTAGCCGCCACGCGCTCGGACATCACGCGCGACGCCCTGAAAGAGTCGCGCCTGTGGACGATTTTCACCGACGAGCAGAAGCGCGACAAAAACAGCGCCTCCTCGCAGGCGGTGTCGCCGCCGCCGATTACCGCCACGTCTTTGCCCTTGTAGAACGCGCCGTCGCAGGTGGCGCAAACTGAGACGCCGCCCGTGCCGAGAAGCTCGGCCTCGCCCTTTGCGCCCGTCATGCGCGGCGACGCGCCCGTGGCGATTATCACTTTTTTTGCCTCGAAAACTTTGCCGTCGGCACCGTAGAGCTTTTTTACATCGCCCGAAAAATCGGCTTTCACGACGGTCGCGTTTTCCGTCCTTGCGCCGAATTTCTGCGCCTGCTCGCGCATTTTCCAGACGAGGTCGAAGCCGCCCACGCCATCGGGGAAGGCGGGGTAGTTTTCGACTTCGCTCGTCGTCGTGAGGAGTCCGCCCGGCCGCGAGCCTTCGAGCACGAGGGGCTTTGCGCCCGCCCGCGCGGCGTATATCGCAGCTCCCATTCCCGCGCAGCCGCTTCCGATTATGATTATTTCTTCCATGTTCGCCTCCATTAAAAAAACTTCCCGATTTTCCGCAAGCATATTGTCCGCGCCCGAATTTACTTGTTGAATCGGCAGGCGGAATATCGTAAAAAAACGCGAAAAATGAAACTCACGGACACACACGCCCACTTGGACGGATTCATAAAAAACGGAACGCTGGCCGAAACGCTCGAACGCGCGAAACGCGCGGGCGTGGAGCGGGTTGTCGCATGCTCCACAAACCCCGCCGACTGGATTTCATACCGCGACGCCGCCGAAAAGCACTCCGAAATATTCTGGCAGGCGGGAATCCACCCCGAAGACATTTCCGAAGACTCCGACACCGCGCTCGACGCCCTGCCCTCGCTTTTCGTCGGCGGAGGCAGACTGCCCGTAGCCGTCGGGGAAATAGGGCTCGACTTCCATTTTCTACCCGACGACCCCGAAGAAGCGGAGCGCAAAAAACTTCGCCAGCGCGAAATCTTCGCCCGCCAACTGCGCATTGCCGCCGACCTCGGACTGCGCGTGTGCGTCCACGCCCGCGACGCAATCGACGAGTGCATTGCCGAAATCGAGCGCGCACGGCTCGACTTTTCCGACGCGGTTTTCCACTGTTTTGCGGGTTCGCCCGAAAAGCTCGCCGAGCTTAACGAGCGCGGCGCAAGGGCGTCGTTTACGGGCATAATTACATACAAAAGCGCGGGCGAAATGCGGGCGGCGATGCTCGCGCAGGGACTTGAAAAGCTCATGTTGGAAACCGACTGCCCCTACCTTGCGCCCGTGCCGCACAGGGGCAAGACCTGCGAACCCGCAATGCTTGCCGACACCGCGCGGGCGGCGGCGGAAATTTTCGGCGTTTCGCCCGAATACATTGCGGCAAAGACGGTGGAAAACGCGGAGGAATTTTTCAATCTTTCGCAAAAATAATCGCCCCCCCGAAGGAAATTTTAACGCCCCCTCAAAAAGCGGGTTTGCCGCTGTGCGCGGATAGAGGAAAAGCGACGCCCCGCGCGGAAAATTCCGCGCATTTGCGGAAATGGGCGCAGTCTCCGCCTCGCCGGAAAGCCCCTCGAACGCCGCAAACAAATCCGCCCCGCTCGCGGGACTTCGCGGCGGGGCGGGGATTGGTTTCGGCAGGTCAAACTATTCCGCTACGAGTTCGTAGAACACGGCGGGTTCGGGAAGCTTCGACGTGTCGATATCGATAACCATTTCGCCGCCGTCGTATTTCAGCGGAATTTCCGCGATGCGCTCGCCGTTGAGTTTGAGCGCGTGAAGGGCGAACTTTTTGCCGTCCGAGCGCGGATTGAGGCGCAGTTTTGCGGAGAGTTTGCCGACGCGCAAAAGTATCGGCTGGGTGCCCCTGAATTTCAGCGCCTCGCGCGACTGCGAAACCTTGAAGCCGCTCGCGACGGTGTCGGTTGCGTAGACAAGGACAATGCGGGAGGAGTCGGCAAGCTTTGCGCCGTCCATCGAAGCCGCGGCGACCGACGCCGCTACGTCGGAGGAAACCATTGTCAGAACGCCGAGCTTTTCGTTCTTCGTTTCGGGCTTGAACACGACAGCCTCGCTCTTCGGAGTGATTACCTTTGCGAGACGCCTCTTGAAGTCGAGGACGATTTCGCCGGTGTCGCTCTGGAAGACGCCGTTTGCGGGGTCGGAAATGTTGTCTTTGGAGAGGATTCCGCGCGACTTCAAATCAGCCACAAACGCGGGCAGGTCGAAGCCCGAACTGTCGCCCGAACCGAGGCTGCCGAAGTCGGAAAGCATGTTGGCGGAGGAGAAGCCCGACGGTTCAAGCGCGATGTCGGCGGGTTTTACATGCACGTCTTTCAGGTCGGAAATCTTGCGGGCCGAGGGGAAGTCTATCGCAAAGCCCGTAAGGAACGAGATTTTCGACTGTTCCGAATTCATGCCCATGCACATCATCGGGCTTGTCTCGACGAATTTTTTGTCGAACACAACGTCGACGCGGTGCGGCGATTTCTTCACGTCGCCGCGGAAGAAGAAGCAGTAGGTCAGAAATTCGTTTGCGCGGAGAATCGGGTTTTTGGCGACTTCCGCGTGCCCGAAGACGCCTTCGCCCTTTTTCTCGATTGCGACGTCGTGGATTGTCAGGTTTGAAAAGCCTTGAAGCGCGGACAGCGCGGGAAACGCCACGCCCCCCTCGTGCTTGTAGGGATTCCAGTGGCAGTGCTGCCATTCGGTGAGAACCATGGGGCGGTCGGGCATGCGCTTCGCCGACGCGCCGCGGAAGTAGCCAAGAGCCACGGACTCGTCGAGCGAGCTTCCCTGCGGAGTGCGCGAATCGGGAGCCATGAAGTTCGTGCCGTGCGCAAAATAGACGTTCTGCGCCATGTACGAGCCCGACTCCGCGCTCGCGAACTCGATGTCGAGCCTGCGCCCGCAGTTGAACTGGTGGAGCGGAACATTGAAGCCCTCCTCCTCGCGGACGACCTTTTCGCAGAACGAAACGTAGTCGCGAATGCAGTCGCGAATGAAGAGGCTTCTGTCGGTGCTGCCCTTGTATTTGGAGTTTCCGAAAACGTCGATTTCGGAGAAGTCGGCGAATTTGACGGGAAGTTTTTCCGCGCTCCACGCCTCTTTGAGCTTGTCGATTGTGCCGTATTTGTTTTTCAGCCACGCCTGAATTTTCTTGTTGCCGAACGCGACGGATTCGGGGCGGAGGCTTGTGTATCTAAAAAAGCCCAGCTCCATTTCGTTGAAGTATTCGGTGGTGGCGATTGCGGGGTCGTCCTTCCACTTTTTGCCCGTGTAGGGGTTGACGTGGTTGAGCTGCATTTTCACGAGATTGCGCCACGCATCGCGCAGGGTTTCGTCGCCGAGAACCGTTCTGAATTTGACGTCGTAGCGGTCGGCCCATTTGAAGGTCGGCAAGCCCAAGTCGTGGCTCGAAAGGTTCAGGTGGGTGTAGACGCCCTCGCGCCCCATTGCGTAGAGAAAATAGTCGTACATGTCGAGCACTTCGGGCTTCATGACGTAGGGCGCGGTGAACTCGCGCTCGCCGCCCATCGATATGCGCCAGCGAACCAAATTGTAGCCCTGCTTGAACGCGGCTCTCGCGAGCACGTCGATGTCCTCCTTTGTCTTTATGCGCTTGAAGAACCAGTCGCCTGGGCGCCAGTTTGTGCCCTTGAATTTTACGGGGACGTTCGGCGCGCCCTCGAACTCGAAGCCGCCGTCTTTCGAAATTCTAAGCCGCCCGAATTTGCCCGCGGGGACGTGCCCCATGCCCGCGGAAACGTCGAGAGCCGAGCCGCTCTTGACCTCCAAGTCGGAAACGTCGATTGGCTTCCACTCGTCGGCGGCGAATTCGAAATACTTTGTAGTGGGAACGTCCTTGCGCGAGAGCGTCGCGCCGAAAATGTTCCACGAGGTATAGCGCGCCGCCTTGAATGTAATCTTTACAATCGCCTTTTGGTCTACCGTGTAGCGGCTGAGGTGCGCAGACCCCGTCCCGCGGGAGGCGTTTGCCTTGCGCACGGCAAGCCCGTTTTCGCCGGTGGTGTTTTCGAACGCGGAAATCGCCGCTTCGTCGCGCTTTACCCAGAAAGTCGCCGAATGTCCGTCGCGGTACAGCACGGTTATGCTGCCTACATTCTTGTTTTTGTTTTTGGCGCGGATATTCTTGCCCGACGAATGCAAAACGTAGAGGAAGCGCGTGCGGATATTGGGAATGTCCACGGAAAATTCCCGCGCGGTCGGGGCGCGGAGCGACGCGAGCGAGACCACCGAATTTCCGTCGGCGTCGGGTTCGGGAATTGTAAAGTCGATTCCGCCGAATTTGCCCGTCTTCATTTTTGAGGGAGCCGCGTATTCGCCGTCGTCGATGTCCGCCGCAAGCGGAATGTTGGCGAATTTGGAGATGTCAAGCCGATACTCGTCGGGACGGGGCGCGGCAAACGCCGTCGCAAACGCGAATGCCACAAGCAAAGCGGCGAAAAGTGTCTTTTTCATATTGTATTTTGTTGTTGTTTGTTGCTTTTGTAGGTGTTTTAGCATGCCGCGCGTTCCGCAGGCAAGCTTTTTTTGCGCAAAAAAACTGCGCGGGGCGGAGCCGCGCAGTTTTCAATATGCTATCTTACATACACTTCTTCGGAGACATCGGGCGTGAATGTGTCGCGCAAAAAATTTCCGTTGAAGCCGCAGCTCTGGCAGCCCGAAAGCGCGAGAGCCGCCAGCGCAATCAAAAGTACGGCAAGCCTTTTCACGTCGCCTCCCGCCTACCAGCCCAAGCCGGATTTTTCCTGCTGTTTTGTAATCTGCTTCTGCCCCTGCCAGACCGCCTTGCCGAGGTAGTTGACTTCGAGGAAGAAAACGTAGGTGACTTCGCGAAGCTCGCGGTTGCTCTCCCTGTCCTCTATGATTTTGCCCGTCATTGTGAGCTTGGGAAGACCGAGCATTTTGCCCTGACGCTTCGCCTCGTAGCGGGCAAGCTCTTCGGTTTCGGCGTCGTCGGAGACGGTTGCGACTTTGCCCGTCTTGGAGAGCGCAATGGAAATCTGCCGCGTGAGCAGGTCGGTATCGACCGCGGTGCTTGTGCGGTTTACGATTCTGCCGACTTTCATTTTCACGGGCTGGGCAAGCCCAGTCGAGTCTATCGCGCCCGACGAGAGAAGCTCGTTGACAAGCGACGACGCTGCGGCGTTCCAGTCGGCCATGTTGATTTTGTTTGTAGAGACAATAGAGCGCGCGCCGCCCGATTCCACATATGTCGCGTTTTTGCTTGCGCAGCCCGCGAGAACGAGCGCGGAGAGAACGAATGCCAAAATGTACGTTTTTTTCATGGTTTTTATTTTAGTAGTTTCTTACGTCGGAAAGAAGTTTCAGGGAGAAATCCCTTGCTTTCGGCGAGACCGCCACGTCGGATACGAAGCGGCTTTCGCCGCCTTCGAGCGCGAGGGTAAGCCACGGCGACGACGGCGAGGAAACCTCCATTCCGTTTTCGTCGAACCAGGAGAACTTGTAGTTTACGGTGCGGTATCCAGAAGTCTTGTTGGCGATTTTCACCTGAACTTTCGGAAGCCCGCCCGCCGCGACGCCCTCGTTGACGGCGACGACACACGCGTATCCGTCGAGGGTGGAGTCCGTAATAATGCGCTTGTCCTTCACGACCTGCGCATGCGACTGCGGCTCGGCGCGTTCGACAGAATTTACCGAGGAACAGCCCGCGAGAACCGCGCATGCAATCATCAATGCCGTTATTTTTTTCATATTCGGATTATGGTATTGTTTTTTGCGTCCGACAATCACTTTTTTGCGCCGGCGTCGGCGGATTGCCGGACGTGCTTTTCCGCCGCGCCGTCTTTGAAGTCGAAAATTCTGACGCTTGCGGGCGCAGCCGCGCCCGTGCGCTTGACCCAAATTATGTTCGCGCCCGACGTCGGCACGCGCAGAACGCGCCCGTCCACATTTACGACGCCGTCGGCGGGCGTGGGGAAACGCGCAAGTTTTATATACTTGGGAAGCGTCGTCCAAGAGCGCAGGTCGGCGTCGTTTGTCATGTACTGGTAGACGCTGCCCGCGATGTTGACGGCAAGCCCCGCCCAGCCGTCGCCCGCCGCCCGCGCGGCGGCGTACTGCGCCGCGGCTTTCGCCGCCGACGAGAGAATCGTCCGCGCAAGCACGAGCGGAAGCCCGTCCATGAACTCGCGGCGCACGACGGCGTCCACGTCGGCGAGGGTTTCGAAACGCGCGGACTGCCCGTTTGCGGTCGCGCGGAGGTCGGGCGAAAAGGAGTTGTTGTTGCGCAGAATCGGGAAGTTTACGCCGACATGCGGAACGTTGTGCGCCACAAGATAGAGCGGCAGGTTGATTTTGAACTGGTCGCGGGCGGGGGCGCAACCCGTTTCGTAGACGATGTACGTTATTGCGGGCGGCGTCGCGGTTTTGCCGTCGGCGAAGTCCTCGGCGGCGTTGAAGTCGGCGGCGAGAATTTCGGACTTTCCGCCCGACGCCTTCCAGCCGAACCTGAACATGTCGGCGGCGCGTTCCCTGTCGGAGGAGTCCTCCGCCCTGTTCAAGAAAAACACGCCCGCGAGCCAGTAGGCGAACGGAACGGAATACGCCGACGCCGTCGCCTTTGCCGAGAAATCCGCGCCGTAAATTTCGCGCAGTTTCAGATAGACGTCGGGGTTCGAGAGCGTCCGCGAGGCGTCGTACGAAGAGTTGTTTTTGCCCGCGGCGGAAATCGCCGCCGCCTCTTTCGACATGCACTCGCCGCCCCTGCGCTGCGAGTTGCGCTGTACGTTGTCGAGCCTGATTAGCTCGACCGCCGCCCTGTCGAATTCCTTTAACTCGATGTAGTTTGCGGCGGAGTACACGCCCGCGAAAATTTTGTCGTAGTTGTAGCCCTTGTAGGGAAGGTAGCTCTGGTTGGCGAGGAACGCGGCGGTTTCGCGCGTTATGCTCGCCTGCGGCTGGTCTTCGTAGGAGTCGGCAATGCGTTCGGCTTCGGCAAACAATTCCGCGCTTTTTTTGAGGTCGCCGTTTGCGCGCGCCGCAGCGCCCTCCTCCAAACGCCACACGAGAATGTCGGTGTCGGACTTGTCCTCCGCCGCCGACGCAAACTCCGACTGCGCGCGCGCAAAATTCCCCGCCTCCCAGCTTGCGCGGGCGGATTTTGTTTCGCTCATGTGCGTTGCGCAGCCGCAAAGCAGGACTGCCGACGCAAGCGCGGCGAACGCCGTCGGGAAATGCGCCATGCTAAATTTCTTCGGGCGCGGACACTGCGGGCTTCGCCTTGCGCGGAACTTTTTTGGAGACGCGGGCAAGCTGTCCCTTTTCCACGCCGTTGTCCTCCGAAAGCCTGCCCTTGGAGAATTTCGGCGAAACCTCCACGACCGTCATCTTGCCGACGAGCACCTCTTCGCTGCCGAGCTTTTCGCCCGTGTCGGGGTCTACCATTTCCTCTCCGAGCGCGTAGACGTTGTATTCGTCGCCGACTTCCACGTCCGTTCCCGCGCCCCTGTTGAACGTGGCGAGCGACCCCGTTTTGCCGACGATTTTCGCGGGGAACAGAACGTCGAGCACGCCGAGGGCGATTTTTTCGCACACGGCGCGGGAGAAGCCGCCCGCGAGGGCGTCGGTCATGCGCCCGCCGGAATACTGCGAGAGCGAGTCGCGCTCGGCGACGCAGTCGGCGGTTTCGGAAATGTTGGCGGTTTCAAGCACGGAGCCGCTTTCGGAATCGACTATTTTCGCGACGACCCCAACCCTTATTTTGCGGTTTTCGACGTCGCGCTTGACCGTCTGGAAGACGTCGCGTTCGGAATAGTCCTGAAAGTCGTCGATTTCGACAGCCACGACGTATTTTGCGCCCTTCATGTTGCCCGTTTTCGGGGCGTCTTTCTGATTGACGTTGCCCGACGCGGAGAAATCCTGCTCTTTGAGGACGGCGTCCAAATCGCCGCGCGTGAGCACGTCGAACTTGCGGGTGCGCTGGAACGCCGCGGTGAGGTTGGAATCTACGGATTCGACTATTCTTTGCAGGGTGGGCAGCGTGCCCGCCGACTTCGCCGCCGCCTCGACCGCCGCTGTCGGCTTGACCTTGACCACCGCCAGCGACTCCTTTTTCTGCCCGAACGAGAATGCGGCGAACGCCGACAAAATCAGAAACAATGCTATTTTTTTCATGGTTTTCTATTGTCCGAATATGCTTTGTGTTTTGTTGATTTCGGGAAGCGATTTTGCGTCTACCTTGAAGCCCGACTGCTCGTACATTTTTGCCGCCCCGCGAATGCGCTCCGCCTCGGCGGCGGAAATTTCGAAGGCGGAGTCCGACGCCATTGCGCGTTTTTTCATCTCCTCCACAAATTCCGCGTCCGCCTTGAATGCCGCGCGGGTTGCGGCGTCGGGGCGGAGCGAGAACGTCAGCCGCTGTCCCGAAGCCCCCGTGATGTTTATGTTTTTTTCGAGCGGTTCAAGCCCGCTCTGGCGGATTACGAGCGTGTGGATTCCGCGCGGGAGCGAAATTTTGCCGCCCAGCGTCTGCGCGATGCCGTCGATTTCCGCCGACACCGACGAAACCGAAACGGGAAGCGTCTTTTTCGAAAGCGCGTATTTGCCGTTCTCGCGGACGATTTCGGGCATGTCCAAGCCCTCCACTGTGAAGAGGATTTCGATTTCGCCCGAAGTTCCGACGGGAGCGGCGAGCGGCTCGCGTTTGTTGCGGAATGCGAAAAATTCGGCGGTGCGCTCGGCGGCGTCCGCCACGAGCTCGTCAATCACGCCGCCGTCCGACACCGAAATGTCGGCGGTGTTGCGCAGTGTCTTCTCCGAACCGAGCGACGCGCCCGCAACGGAATACGCGCTGTCGGAAAGAACGTGCAGGGTGGAGTTGGCGCGGAGCTTGTAAACGGTGTTTTCGGTCGCCACTCCGTAGACTTTCGACTTCCGCTTTTCAACGGAATAAGAGGCGACGGAAACCGACAAAATATAGTCCGCCCCCACAAGCCCGCCGAGGCGCACGCCGGAGGCGTCCGAAATGAGCGTGGAACCCGCCGACTCCTTCGAATCGAGAGCGCGTTTGAGCGCGGCGGCGGCGGAACGGAACTTTGCGTTGGGGTCGCCGAGATAGTCGTTGAGGTTGCGAACAGCCAAATCGTAGTCCACAATGGCGAAGCCCGCGCCCGAAAGCCGCGCGGAGAGGGACTTTTCGAAAGCCTTTGTCTTCGAGTCGAGCGCGCGGTTTCCGCTGTCGTTGACGACGACGACCGCGACCTTTTGCGGAGCTGCCCTCCCCGCCGTGCCGCCGCCCGCGGGAACGCCCGCGCAAAGCGTCGAGAAAGCCGCGGCGACGAGTACAAAAAACGGTATTCTTTTCATGTTTTGCCTGTTTTCGGTTTGTGCCGCGCGGGGAAATGTCCGCCCGACGCCGCCAAAAATACGCCCGACGCCCGCCCCGTGGCAACACTCTTCTTTTATATTATACGCATTTTTCGGAGTTTTGTTTCGGCGCGGATTCCCCGTCCTTGACATCGCCGCGCCTTTCCGTATTTTTTTGGAGACGAATATGAAACCCGAAAAACACCCGCTCGAACCGTTCCTGCCGCCGAACGCAAAAATTCTGCTTTTGGGAACTTTCCCGCCCGACAGGAAACGCTGGTCAATCGAGTTCTTCTACCCGAATTTCCAAAACGACATGTGGCGGATTTTCGGGCTGGCGATTTTCGGCAACAGGGACGAATTCGTGAAATCGGGCGAGCGGAAATTCGACGCGGAAAAAATCGCGGGCTTTCTTTCGCAAAGGGGAATCGCGCTTTTCGACACGGCCGAGGAAGTCGTGCGGCTAAAAGACAACGCCTCCGACAAATTCCTCGAAATAGTCCGCAAGACCGACATCGCAAAAATCCTCGCATGCCTCCCCGAATGCCGCGCGGTTGCGTGCGCTGGCGCAAAGGCGGCGGAGGTTTTCGCGGAATCTTGCGGAGCGACGCCGCCCGCAACGGGAGCGTCGGAAGCCGTCGAAATCGGCGGGCGCAAAATCGAATTTTTCAGAATGCCGTCGTCGTCGCGGGCGTATCCAAAACCGCTCGAAGAAAAGGCGCAAATCTACGCGGAGATGTTCCGCAAAACGGGACTGATTTAAACACACAAAAAACATGAAAAAAACAGCAGCAATAATATCGGCTTTCGCCGCCGCAATTCTGTGCGGCTGCGCGGGCGCGCCCCAACCGCAACTCGTCGCCGAAAACGGCGTAATCCACAGGTTCTTCGACACCTCGCCCGTCAGCCCGTCGGGCAGATACGCCGCGCTCTTCGAGCTGCCCTACGAGGGCAAAAAGCCCGTCGCGGGCGACGCGGGCAAAGTGGTTGTTGTCGAACTGCCGTCGATGAAGAGGGTTTTCGAAACCGAATCGCGCGGCTGGGAAACGCAGATGGGCGCGAATGTCCAGTGGGGCGCAAGCGACGCCGACCTCTTCTACAACGACGTAGACCCGAAAACTTGGGAGGAATTCGCCGTAAAGCTCGACTTCAAAACGGGCAAAAAAACGCGCCTTGCGGGCACGGTTTTCATGGTTTCGCCCGACGGCAAAAAGCTCGTTTCGCACAACCTCAGGAAGTCGCGCTTCGCGCAGGTGGGCTACGGCGTAATCGTCCCCGACGCGTTCGTAAAGCGCAACATCGGGCCTGTCGCCGACGACGGAATCTACATTACCGACATCGAATCGAACAAACGCAAAATGGTTGCCTCCCTGCGCGACATCTACGAAAAGTCCGCGCCGTCAATCAGGATTCCGAACCCCGAAAAATACGAGTACTACGGCTTTCAGGCGAAGTGGAATCCGCAGGGAACGAAGATTTTGGCGACGGTGCAGTGGACGCCCCTCGACGGCGGCAAACGCCGCCGCGCGGTAATCACAATGAACCCCGACGGCTCGGACATACGCACGGCAATCACCCCCGACCAGTGGGCGAAGGGCGGGCACCACATCAACTGGCTGCCCGACGGCGAATACATGTCGATGAACCTCGACATCGACGGCAAAAAGGGGCTTGAAATCATTACAGTGAAATACGACGGAAGCGAACTGAAACAGGTCTACGCGCCCGGGTCGGGGCACCCGTCCTACCACCCGCGCGGGCTTCCTCTTATCCTTACCGACGCGTACGCGGGCGAAATGAACCTCCCCGACGGACGCTCGCCGATTCGCCTGATAAACATAGCGAAGCAGACGGAGACAACCCTCGCAAAAACCGCCCTCCCGCCGTTCAAGAAAAACCCCGAATTCCGCGTGGACGCGCACCCCGTCTGGGTGCTCGGCGGAAACGCCGTGGTCTACAACGACACAAAAAACGGAAAACGCTGCGTCTACATTCTCGACGTCTCCGACAGTCTCGAAAAATAATAACGATATGGAAAAATTATACCGAACAAAAAAATCCGCGCCCGCGGCGTGCGCCGCGCTTGCGTCCGCCGCCCTGCTCTGCGCGTTCAACGGCGTAAACTACAAACAGGCGGAGTCGTCCGAAATCTCCGGCGCGTACTACAACGCGGACGGTTCGGTTTCGCCCATGAAAATCAGGCTCGGCGAGCCGCGCGTAATCGTGCGCGGAATGCCGTTCGAAAAAAACTACTGGGGCGCGTACCAGTTCCCGCGCCCCTACAATTTGGGCGGCAGACTGCTTGTGGCAGTCCACGTCTCGAAAGACGACATCAAGTCTTTCGGCACTCCCAACAGGTGGTTCGAGAGCCTCGACAACGGCAAAACGTGGCGCGAAATCGACGCTACGCGCGACGCCGAATGCGGAATACTTCTGCCCAACGGCGACAAAATCTACTTCCCGCCAGAATCGGGTTTCAGCGTCTCGAAATACAAACAGCCCAGACAGAGCGAGTACACGCCCGACTACGACGCGTCGAAACGCGCCGACGAGGGCACGCTCCCCATTCCCGACGGGATGAAGGCGGACTGGATAAACGGAGTGGCAATCAAAGCCTACAACGCCGACAGGCTTCCGCCGAGCCTCGCAAAAAAGGAGTGGCTTGCGTACAGAATCCCCGCGGGGCAAAACAAAGCCGTCAAGGAGTACGCAAAAGTGGATTGGAAATGCCTCACGCGCGTAGTACACAGCGGCGCGGGCTTCGACAACATTTTGAAGCCCATTTCCCCGCGCGGCGTCTTGAAGCTCGCGCCCGACGGCTCGCTTTGGGTCAGCGCGTTTTCGGGCGAGGGGCACGTCAACCCCGACACGGGTAAATACAGCCCCTACTACTCCGCCGAAATTTTCCGCTCGGACGACTTCGGCAAAAGCTTCAAGCAGCTTGCCCACATGGAGTATCCCGCCGACGGCGCGGAATTTCCCTACGACACGGGCGGATTCAGCGACAGCGATTTCGGGTTCATGCCCGACGGCTCGATTGTCTGGTTCATGCGCACGCAGTGGTTCAACTACACGGGCTGGGAATGGTCGCCGATGTACGTTTCGCGCTCGACCGACGGCGGCAAAACGTGGTCGAAGCCCGAAAAATTCGCGGACGTGGGCGTGCTGCCGCGCCTCGCAAAACTCGAATGCGGCACGACGCTCCTTTGCTACGCGCGTCCGGGGACATACATTCAGGCGAGCGAAAACGATTCTGGCACAAAGTGGACAAAGCCGCTTGTCGTAATGACGCCCGCCGACCGCAGCGGACTGGCGAACGTAAAGCCGAAAACAAAGACTTTCATCGGCTGGGCAGGCTCGTGCAACAATCCCGAAATAATCCCGATAGGCAAAAACAAAGCCCTGTTATTTTACAGCGATTTCTATTATCCCGACTCCGACGGCGTGAAGAAAAAGACGATTCTCTGCCGCGAAGTTATCGTGGAAAAATAAAAGAAAGCGGCGCGGGTTTAGGAATCCGCGCCGCCTTTTTTTTGCATGCCGTTTGCCGCGTTCGGTCGGCAAGACTCTATTTTTCGCGCACGACGCGGAAGCCGACATTCGCGTATCCCGACGACGCCGCGCGGGACTCGCCCTTCAATTCGGTGCGGCAGCTTGTGCGGGGAGAGTCGAACGCGCCGCCTTTTACCGCCATCAGCCGCCCGCGCTTCGACGCCCCGTCTTTCGCGGCAAGCTCTGTGGAAGTCCACTCCCAACAGTTGCCCCACATGTCGATTGCCCCGCACGCGGCGAGCGTTTTTGCGTAGGCGTCGACGGGCGTCGTCGTGTTTTTCTCTCCGCAGTTGAAATCGGCGTCCTTGGGCATGTGCCCCGCCGCGATTTCCCATTCGGCCTCGGTCGGCAGGCGGTATACGGCTTTGCCGTCCTTTTCGGTGAGCCACTTGCAGTACGCGACGGCGTCGTCGTAGGAAACGTTTACCGCGGGGCACTTCGCCTTTGCCGACGCCACTTTGCGGACGTCCTTGCCCGCAGCTTTCAGGAACGCGTTGTACTCGGCGTTCGTGATTGGCGTGCGGGCAATGCTCAGGTTCTGCGCCGCGCCGATTACGGGCAGGAATCCGTCTTTCGATTCGCGCGCGCCCGGGCGCAAACGCGGGTCGGAGAAGCGGCTCATCGTGCGCTCTATGCGCGTGGAGCGCGTGGCGAGCATTTCGTCCACGATTTCCTGCATTTCGCGAACTTTCGAGGCGTCCTTCGCGGTGCGCTTCAATTCTTCAAGCTTCGCCTTTTTGCGGGCTATTACCTTGTCGTAATTATCGGCGACTTTCCTTTCGAGCGCGGCGCGGTTCGCCTCCGTCGGGCTTTTGCGGTAGGCGGCGATGAGCGACTTCGTTTCGGCATCGAGTTGCGGACGCTCCTTTTCGATTGTCGTGCTGAATTTGTGGAGTTTTGCTTCGGGGTTGACCGCCGAAAGCGCGACGCCGCACGCGAGAATTGCCGCGGCGCATACGATGATTTTTTTAATTGCGATTTTCATTTTTCTTGGGTTTTTTCGGGGTTAAATATGAGCGGGATGGAAAGTACATCCGCATTCAAAACGCTCTACCCGTTCAAACGGCTATCCACGAAATTTGTTGCAAAAAATTTTCGGAAAAAAAATCGCCGCCATGACAATCGGGACGCAAGCCCCGCCCGAAAGCTTTTCGAAAAAAACAAAAAGGCTCGACATCAGCCCCGAAAATTTCGACAATTTCCGAAGACAACACGCACTGGAATTCGCTATATAAACAATGAATGCCATCAGAAAAATCAGCAACAGAGCAAAACTTCTTCCGCTTTTCGGAATGCTATTCCTAAGCGCATGCGCGTCGCAAAACGCGGAGGACTCAACCGCGCAAAAAAAGCAAAACTACGACATCGCCGCCTACTACTGGCCTGCCTACCACCCCGAACCGCGCTGGGCGGAGCTTGGCGTTTTCGGCGACGGCAGGGGCGAATGGCAAAACGTTTACGAAGCGAAGCCCAAGCACAAGGGGCACGACCAGCCGCGCGTGCCGCTGCTCGGCTACGAAGACGAATCCGACCCCGCGGTCATGGCGAAAAAAATCGACCTTGCGACAGCGCACGGCGTCAACGTCATGATTTTCGACTGGTACTGGTACGAAGACAAACCATTCCTCGAAAACGCCCTCGACCGCGGCTTCCTCGGCGCGCCCAACAGCGAAAAAATGAAGTTTTTTCTGATGTGGGCAAACCACGACGTCAACCTGACGTGGAACAACAAAATCGCCAAGAAAAGCGAAAAGGTGTTCTGGCGCGGCGGAGTATCGTACGAGGTTTTCACGCATATCGCCGACAGGGTTGTATCAAAATATTTTAGGCAGCCGAACTATTATAAAATAGACGGCAAACCCGTTTTCTCGATTTACGAAATCAACACGTTCATCAAGGGAATCGGCGGCGTCGAAAACGCGAAAAACGCGCTCGCCTACCTGCGCAAAAAAGCGGACGAAGCTGGCACGGGCGTGCATATCCAGACAATGGCGTGGAATCTGCCGCGCGGCTTGCAGGGAATCCCCGGCGACCCCGTACCGACCTCCGACAAAATCTCGACGTATTTGGGAATCGACAGCTACACAAGCTACCAGTGGGTACACTATAAAGCCCCCAAAGGCGAGCACAAAGACTGGATGAATTTCAACATCGAAAATTGGGACAAGCTTGCGGCAAGCGCAATCCCCTACTATTGCCACGTTTCGATTGGCTGGGACAACAATCCGCGCTTCCCGCAGGAAATTTCGTATGTGAAAAATTCCACGCCCGCCGACTTCGAATACGCCCTCCGCAAAGCAAAGGAATGGACCGACAAGCACCACAAGGGAACGAAACTCATCACCGTGAACTCGTGGAACGAATGGACGGAGGGCAGCTATCTCGAACCCGACAAAACAAACGGCTACAAAATGCTCGACGCCGTAAAGCGCGTCTTCGGCGAAGAATAATTTTCCCGCCCCGCATTGCAAAAAGCAAAAGCCCTTTCCGATACGAAAGGGCTTTTTTTGTTTTTTGCGCCGATTTTTATTTTTCAATACCACCAATCAAACCGCATCTAAAAATAATATTTTTCAACAGCCAAAGCGGGAGGGCGGCTCGCGCAGTCGCGCGGAGTTGCGGCGCAATTCAATTGCGAATTTACTTTTTGCGCTCCACAAGCGCGCCCGCATATCCGCACGGCAAAACAATCCGCCCGTCCGTTGTAAAATCGGCAACCGACGGATTGGCGTTGATAGTAAACGAGCGCATGCGCTTCGGATTTTCGACATCGGAAAAATCGTAAACCGAAACTTTGCCCGAAGCGCGGTTGGCGACAACCAGCCTCTTCGTTTTTTCGTCGAAGCACGCAAAGCCCTCGTCCGCGCCCTGCGGAAATTCCGCGCGGATTTGCGCGGAGTCGCCTTTGGGAACAAACGGGAGCGGCCCGCCGTCGGGAAATTTAAGCGGCGTCAGCTCCGAATTTTTCATGGGCCGCGCGGGGTCGTCTATCGAATAGCCGCCGCGATTCATCGTCAAAAGTTTGTCGCCTACGGCGGCAACCGAACCGTTCTGCGAGCAGAGCGGATAGGGGTCGGAAAACACGCATTTGACGGGCTTTGCCGACATGTCGAAAATCATTCTTCCGCCGCAGTGGAAATTCAGGCCGAAATACTTTCCCGCCGCAAGACGGCGCGAGCCGTAGTCGTTGTAGACAATCTCCCTGCCCGCGCTTCGCAAAACTTTTTTCGGCTGCGCGGGATTCGAAATGTCGAAGAACCAGACCGAAGCCGCCCCCGCGCCGACGCCCACTACGTCGCATTTGTCGAACGCCCAAACGTGGAGCGTTTGCGGGCGGGCTATCATCCCGCAGCTTATCCTGCCGATTTCACGCGGCTTGTAGGCGGAGACTTTCGAACCGCTTTTGGGCGCGTCCGAAATGTCGTAAATTCCGACACCGCCGAAAGCTTCGGCAACAACAAGCCTGCCGTCCGAAATTTTCACGTCGTACGCCGTCTTGCACTCAATGCTCCCAATCTGCGGATACCCCGCCGCGGACAGGTCGAAAATTCCAACGCCCCTGTCGGTCTGCGCCACATACGCCAAATTGCCGCTAACCGCAACCGCGCGAACGGGGTTGGAGGAGTTGCGGAGTGCCCAAAAATAGGTCAGTAAGCTAAGGGAGTAAATCGAGTTGGTTGACGTTATTGTTGATTGATTTTATGGATTCAAGTTTATT
>DHMA01000220.1:4414-7446 GCA_002405555.1 Opitutia bacterium UBA4654 | reverse complement strand
TCCTAATTTTGGGCACAGTGCAACACGCGCGCGCTCGACTCGCTTTTTCGGAATCTCGACGCGCTTCTGTCGAAGAGGGAGGCTGTTTTGTCAAACCCGAACGCCTACGCGCTCTGCATTCCGAACTCGGGAATTTTTGCGCTCTATGTGGCGTATCCGCGCATGTATCTCGGCGACTTCCTCAGGCTGTGGACGGAGTCTTCGAATTGGCATTCCGACGGGCTGTACACCTATGCGGTTTACGGAAGTCCGCTTTCGGGAATGAACAGGTGCAACGGGTTCAACGCAAAATCGGGCGCGTACGAAGCGTACGAAAAGGAGTCTCTGAACGTTTTGGCGCACGACGCCCAAAAGGTTGTCGGCACGCGCCCGTTCAATCTTGAAGACGCGCCCGCGCTCGATTTGCGAAGTCGGACGGCGGGCGTCGGAGTTGCGGCGGCAAAAAGCGCGGCGGAGTTTTTCGAAAAATTGGAAGATTTATGACATTTATTTTGACACAAATTCCGCCATGTTGTTAGCTTCGGCACATGGAGCGCGAAATGCCAGAAATCCCGAATTTTGAAATCCTGCGGAAAATAGGCGAGGGCGGTTTCGGGACGGTCTTTCTTGCCCGCAAAAACGGCGCGTATTGCGCGCTGAAAACCGTCGTCGCCGACGACGCGAAAAGGGAGCTTGCGGGGCTCGAAAAATACGCCGCCATCGCCGACAGGCAAAACCTTGCGGAAATTCGCGAGCGCGGAATTTCGGGAGGGCTGCTCTACTACGCCATGCCGCTTGCCGACCCCATCGACGCGGCGTTTCCGCCCGAAGATTTTAGATGGCGGGTAAAATCGCTGCAAAGCCTGATTGACGAAAAGTTGGAATCGTCCGCAGACGGCTGGTTTTCGGCGGAGGAAATTCTTGCGTACATTGCGCCGCTCTTTGACGCCGCAGTTGCCGTCGGCGACGCGGGCTTGCTCCACCGCGACATCAAGCCCGACAATGCTCTGTTTTTCGACGGGAAAATAAAACTTGCCGATTTCAGTCTGTTGCGGCGCGACAAACGCTCGCTTTCAAACGTAGGAACGCCGTTCTATACCGCGCCGAGCTGGTTTGTCGGCAGCGGCGGAAACCCCGACGTCTACGGGCTTGCCACAACTTTTTACACGCTGATAACGGGCAATCTGCCCGACACAATCGGTCGCCCCGCGTACCGCTTCCCCGAGAAAATCGCCGACACGATTTCGGGCAAAGACAGGGAACGCTGGCTTCACTGGCACAGGTGCATTTTGCGCGCCATTGCGGAGAATCCCGCGGAGCGTTTTCTGACTATTGCCGACTTCCGAAACGCGGTGTTTTCGGAGGATTTCTCGTCGTCGCTGGTCGCGCTTGGCGGAGGGCGGGCAAGGCGCGTTAAGGGCGGATATTTTGCCGCGTTAGCCGCAGGCATCGCCGTTCTTTCGGGCGCGTTCTTTTGCGTTCGGCAATATCACCGTCCGACCGTTCCGCCTGCGTCGGCAAGCGCGTCCGATGTCGGCGGGCGGCTTTTCGCCCGAATATCTGAAAGCGGATTTTCCGACGAGGAAGTCGGCGCAAAAATAATGTCGCGCAATCAGTGGCTTGAGCGCAACAGGGGCATTTTCAGCCAACTGAAAGAGGACTACGAAAACGCAAAGAAATTGTCCGCAAAAACGGAAAACGAAATCGTCGCGGAAGTCCGAAAACGCTATGCGGAATACTTCGACAGGCTCTTCCCACAGTCGGGCGCGCCTGCGGAGCGGGACGCCCAATTCCGGAACTTTCTAAACGCAAAAAAGGAATCGATTGACCGCGATATCGACTCCGTTCGGAAAAGCGTTTTGCGCGCAAAAGAAGAGTCGGGCGGCATACTTGAAAGCATGGCAATTATTTCCGAACGCATTGTAAACCCCGCTCAATACAGGCAATACGTTTCGGAGGAATACGCGCGCTACGAAAGGCAAAAATCTTTTCTAAAAAAATCGAAGTAGCGTGATTTTTGCGCGGGTCGGCGCGAAATCATCAATATGGCAAAACGTAAAAAAGTTCCGCAGGAGATTCCTCCAATCTCCGACCCACCCATGACCTATCATGAGTTTTACGAGTATTGGACAAAAAAATACCCGAAAGACAAAGGCTTTTTGCTCGACTTCGAGTACGCCCTCTACCTCGACCCGATAAACGACTTCCGCATGCAAAAAGTCTTGAAGGAACTTAGCGAGGCGGCAAAAAATTGCATCGGCAAAGTTAAGACAATAAAGGTAAAATTGTGAATTATTATTATATACACGGATTCGCTTCGGGGAAAAACAGCTCGACTTTCGGTGAAATTCGGAAGCGAATTCCCGCGGCGAAGGCGTTGGCGTACGACAGCGCAAAAACTTATTCCGAAAATATGGAGTCTCTCGCCTCGCAAATCGCGGGAGACAAAGAGCCGTGCTGCATTATAGGTTCGTCGCTGGGAGGCTTTTACGCAATGCAACTGACGCCTTTTGCCAGTTGCTGTGCCGCACGCTTGCTGGTTAACCCGTGCGTTGCGCCGCGCCCGACTCTGGAATCTTTTAAAGGCGACTGTCGGAATTTTGAAACTGGAAAGACCTTTTCTTTGACCTCCGATATTTGCAACTCATACCCCGAAGCCCTTGATGTATCAAAACTTTCGCGCGGAATCCCGACCGCCGTGCTCCTTTCAAAAAACGACGAAGTCTTGGACTTTCGCCTCGCTGAACATAAATTCCGCCACATTGCAGACATCAAATATATAAACGGCAAACACCGCCTGAGCGATTATCCCGCATTCTTTAACGCGCTGAAAGAACTAACCCGCGCCGCATTGTAAAAGCATTTCGTTGAATTTCTCCATGAGACAATAGCAATTTAATGTTTCATCTGCGAGATGAGTGGAGGCATGTTTAGCGCAAGCGTATTCGATGTGCGTTGTTTCGGCAACTGCCGTATGGAGTTTTTTTATAAAAAAGCCGCAAGTTGTTGAACTTGCGGCTCTTCAAATGGTGGGCGATGTAGGACTCGAACCT
>DHMA01000220.1:0-4332 GCA_002405555.1 Opitutia bacterium UBA4654 | reverse complement strand
AACCAACTGAGCTAATCGCCCTCAATTTTTTATTTGTCTCATATTGCCGATTCGCTTTTTCATGGCAAGCATTTTTTTTAGGCTATTGTCATTTTTTTCTAATGTGTGTGTCTCGCTTTTGTTTTGTGCGGGCGTTGCGGGGTGGGGTATTTGGTTGCATTGGGTTGGGGCGGGGCTTATGGGTTTTAGTCTTGCAAATATTTTTCCGCGCTATTTTATCCGCTATTTATGAATCATACTATATCGGCTCTTGTTGAAAATAAATTCGGCGTGCTTGCGCGCGTCGCCGGAATGTTCAGCGGCAGAGGTTTTAATATCGAAACTCTGAACGTCGGGCCGCTCGTAGGCGGCAAATACTCGCGCATTACGGTGACCGTAAAAGAGGGGCGCAACAGTGTCGAGCAATGTGTCAAGCAGCTCGACAAATTTGTAAACGTTATCGATGTGAAGGATTTTTCCCACGTCGACGCGTTTGTTGCGCGCGAGCTTGTCCTCGTAAAGGTCAAGGCCGATTCCAAGACCCGTCCCGAAATCGTTCAGGTTGCCGACCTCTTCCGCGCCAAGGTTATCGACGTTGACGCAACTTCGCTGATTATCGAATGCACGGGCAACGCCAACAAAATCAAGGGGTTCATGGGCATGATTAAGCCCTTCGGCATTATCGACATGGCGCGAACGGGAAGTGTCGCCCTCGAACGCGGCGTCGTTGCGGAAGACTGATAGCTTCTTCGGCATTCCGTTTTTTTGCGGCAATTCACCCGTCGTGGGTGGATTGTTCCGTTTTTGGAATTTCTCAAACTTTAACACTGCGTCGCCATGACAAAGATTTTCAAGGAAAAGGACGTAAACGGAAAGTTTTTAAAAAACAAGATTCTGGCGGTTATCGGCTTCGGTTCGCAGGGGAGCGCGCACGCCATGAATCTCAGGGACGGCGGGCACCGCGTGATTGTCGGGCTTTATCCGAAGAGCGGGTCGGTTGCCGCCGCCGAAAAATGCGGTTTCGACGTGGTTTCGCCCGCCGCCGCGGTCAAGCTTGCGGACGTCGCGCTTATCGCCGTTCCCGACATGGAGCAGCCCGAAATTTTCGGGCGCGACATTTTGCCGAACCTTTCGAAAGGCAAGACGCTTGTCTTTTTGCACGGGCTTACGGTGCATTCGGGGCTTGTGAAGATTCCCGACGGCGTGAATGCGGTTTTGGTTGCGCCGAAAGGTCAGGGGCACACGGTGCGTTCGCTTTATTTGGAGGGCAGGGGAGTTCCCGCGTTGATTGCCGTAGAGCGCGGTGGCAGGGACGCGAAGGCGACCGCGCTTGCGTGGGCGCACGGCATTGGCGCGACCCGCGCTGGCGTGATTGAAACGACGTTCAAAGAGGAGACGGAAACCGACCTCTTCGGCGAGCAGGCGGTTTTGTGCGGCGGCTTGGTGTCGCTTGTGCAGTCGGCGTTCGAGACGCTCGTAAAGGCGGGCTACAAGCCTGAAATGGCGTATTTTGAATGCTGCCACGAGTTGAAATTCATTGTGGACTCCATTTGTCAGAGCGGGGTGTCGGGCATGCTTTCGACGGTTTCGGACACCGCGAAATACGGCGGAATCACGCGCGGGCAGAGGGTTGTCGGCGACAGGTCGAAGCGCGAAATGGAACGCGTTTTGAAGGAAATCCAGAGCGGAAAATTCGCGAAGGAATGGACGGCGGAATACGCCGGCGGTCTGAAAAAATACAACAAGCTTCTTGCGGACGGCGAAAAGCACCCGATTGAAAAGGTCGGGCAGCGTCTGCGTTCGCTCATGCCGTGGGCGGCGAAGCAGAACGCCAAGGGGGCAAAGGCGGCGTATTCCGCGCTTTTCGACGCCCCGAACGGAAAACGGAAATAAATTTATGCGGAAAATCAGAATGGCGACAAGGGGAAGCCCGCTCGCGCTCGTTCAGGCGCGAATGACGGCGGACTTTCTGCGCGGAAAGCTCGGCGGGGACGTCGGGATTGAGACGCTCGAAATCAGGACGTCGGGCGACAAGCGTCAGGATTGGTCGCTTGAAAAATACGGCGGCAAGGGGCTTTTTACAAAGGAAATCGAGGAGGCTCTAATTGCGGGCGACGCCGATTTGGCGGTTCACAGCGCGAAGGATTTGCCAACCGAAATGCCCGAACAGCTCGCCCTTGCGGGCTGTCTGCCGCGCGACGCATGCCGCGACGTAATGGTGCTGCGCAACGGCGTATCCGTGCCGTCGCTAATCGCCACGGGAAGCCCGCGCAGGAGGTCGCAGTTGAAGCGGCTTTTCCCGCACGCGGTCTGGACGGAGCTTCGCGGAAACGTGGAAACGCGGCTCGGCAAAATTGCGGGCGGCGACGCCGACGCGTCGGTGCTGTCGGAGGCGGGCTTGAAGCGTCTTGGGATAGAATCCTACGCGGGGGTGTCGTTTTCGCCGCTGAAAATCGACGTATGCGTGCCCGCGGTGGGGCAGGGGATTGTCGCGCTGGAATGCAGGCGCGGCGATTTGCCGTTTTTTTCGGAGCTTTTCGACAAGTCGGCGTTCGAGACTTTTGCGTTGGAGCGCGAGTTTTTGTCGGCGTTGGGCGGCGGCTGTCAGGTAGCCTACGCGGCGAACTACGACGGCGAATTTTTCAGATTCTACCACGAAAACACGGGCTTCCAGAAAATCGCCTTTCCCGAAAATTCCGACTTCGAATCGAAGCTCGCGACAGTCCGCGAGATAGCAAAAGCCGCAAAATAGCGGCTTGTCCGCTTTCCCGCGCATGTCTTCGGGGCGGGGCGGTTTCCGCCGTTGCGCGGCTTCTTTTTAGGGCTTTTGCGCGGAGGTTTTTGGGGCGCGGCGCAAAGGTCTTGCGGCTCTGCTTCCCGAAATTTTTTGCGCGGAAAAATCGCAAGCGTTTATCGGCGGCATTGCGCGGAGTTTTTTCGCCGTCGCGGCTGTTTTGCGTTTTGAATTTCGGAAAAGGCTGTTTGCGCATTCCGATTTTTTCGGGCTTGTTTCGAACGCCCACACCTACAAAAAACGCGGAAAAAATCTTTCCGCGTTTTCGTTTTAGCGATGTTTTTTTGCGTCGCGCCTTATTCCATGTTAAGCTCTTTTATGCGCTTGTAGTCGGCTCGGAGCTTGGCGCAGTAGTTCGAGCACACGCGGTCAACGCCGAGTTTTGAGGCGATTGCGAGGTCGTTTAGGTTTTCGACCTGCCAAAGCCCGACCATCAAGCCGGCGTCCTGAATTTCCTTTATATAGGTTCTGTCGAGCTTCTTGTAGTTGCCGATTGCCACCTGCGACGCCCCCGCGTCTTTCGCCTTTTTTATAAGCTCCTTTGCGGGAAGTTTGCCTTTCTTGGGGCAGGAGACAATCAGCAGAGTTTCGTACTGCGGATATTTTTCCTTGAAGTCCTTGATGACCGCGGGCGAGAAGCTTGTTATGAGAATGTTTTTGTAGCCAAGCCCCGCCTTTTTGCGGGCGGCTTCGACCTTGTCGGCAAAGCCGTCGCCGTAGGTTTTGATTTCAAGCTCGAACGCCTTGTTCTTGGGAATGACGGCGAAGATGTCGTCTATTGTCGGAATCTTGCAGTTTGCGTAGCGTTTGTCGAATTTTTCTGGCTGGGCGAGCTTGCTTGCGCGGATTTCCTCTATTGTCAAATCTTTCGGCTCTTTGTCGATTCCCCAAAGCCTCTTCAATTCGGGGCGGCCGTGCATGCACACCATCGTGCCGTCTTTTGTGATGTGGAAGTCTGTCTCAATCATTCTTGCACCGAGGTCGAAGGCAAGCGCGATGCTTTCGGGCGTGTTTTGCGGCGCGAGGTGCGGTTCGCCCCTGTGCGCGTGAATGTAGATTGTCTGCGCGGCGAACGTGCTTGCGGAGAACATAACCGCGCATGCGGCGGCGATGAGTTTTGTCGGTATTTTTTTCATATGCATATGCGTTGATTTCAAAAGCACTCTAATTTTGCGCCGCGGCGTTTTCAAGCGCAAATGCGCAAGTGTCGGACAAAAATGTTCTTGAAAGTGTGGACGGATTTGGTTTATTGTTTGTTTTTCTAATCGAAACAATTCTATGATGAAAGCTACAATTACGGGGGTTGCGGCGTTGCTTGCCGCAGGGGCATGTTTGGGCGCGGGGAGCGATTCCGAGTTCTACAAATACACAAACTACAATCCGGACGCGCCCGAAAGCGCGCCGACGTTCGGGGGCTTCGTTTCGCCGAAGGGCAAGGCTCGCGTGCAGACGTGGTGGCACTGGATAAACAGCAACGTCTCGCGCGAGGGCATTGACCGCGACTTGAAGTCGATGTCGGAAAACAACTACGGGGCTGCGATAATCTTCAACATCAGCGG
>DHMA01000079.1:405-10010 GCA_002405555.1 Opitutia bacterium UBA4654 | reverse complement strand
AAGCCGCGAAGCTCTTTCGAGTGGTAGGAGTTCAGTTCGATGAGAACCTTTTCGGCGAGTTTCAAGCCCGTCGGCGCAATGCCTACCGACGTTGTAAGGAGGATTTCGCCGTCGTCGGAAACGTCCGCCGCTTCGACAATCGCCCAGTCGAACTTGCCCATGAAGCCGTAGTTCATGTACTGGGGGGTCATCGACAGGTGGAGGTCGGTGTATTTAAGTTCGTTTTTGTTTGCCCCGCTCCTGAGGTCGGCGTTCGACTGGTAGGGAGCGCGGTAGTTGATTGCGTGCGCGCGAGCAAGAACGCCGTCGCACGAGTCGCCCGTGGACGCGCCCGTGATTATATTGATTTTGAAAGGTCTGCCCGCCGCGTGTTCGGCTTCGGCGCGGCGCGCAATCGCTCCGGGGATTTCCTTAGTCGCGCCCGCGGGAGTAAAGCCGCTGAACGCAATTTGTTGACCGTTTTGGATAAGGCTCGCAGCCTCGTCCGCTGACATTATGGTATATTTCATTTTAATTTTGCGTTGAAGTGTTTTCCGTTTGTCGGGCAGACGCCCGAATAATAAAAAAGACGGCGCGGATTCCGCGCCATCTATCGCCGAATTTTAGTGCGCAAGCGTCGCGATAAAGAAGCCCGCGACCATTGCCGTTCCGATTACGCCCGCTACGTTCGGGCCCATTGCGTGCATNNGCATCACGAAGAACGGTTTCCATGATTCCAATCGGTTTTTTAACCTGTTCTGCCATTTTATTATCCTCCATATTTTTACGATATCGGGCAGATAAGGATCGCTCCCGTTATCCGCCCTGTCTTATTTTTAATCAAAACTTAGAATACTCCGAACACTGCCATGAAGGTACCGGCTGCAACTGCCGTACCGATAACGCCGGCAACGTTCGGTCCCATTGCGTGCATGAGAAGGAAGTTCGACGGGTCGGCTTTCTGCCCCTCAACCTGCGAGACTCTCGCCGCCATCGGCACCGCCGAAACGCCCGTCGAGCCGATAAGCGGATTGATTTTTTCCTTCAAGAACAAATTCATGAACTTTGCTATTACAACGCCCGCCGCCGTCGAGAAGCCGAACGCCACAACGCCCAGCGCGAGAATCGAAAGGGTATCCACGCGAATGAATCTGTCGCCCGTCATCGTTATGCCGACCGACGTTCCGAGGAACACCGTTACGATGTTGATTGTCTCGTTTTGCGCCGCCTTGCTGAGGCGTTCGCAGACGCCGCACTCGCGAATGAAGTTGCCGAGCATGAGCATGCCGATAAGCGCGGAAACGTCGGGCACAAGCAGAATGCAGAAAATCGTCACGACCAGCGCGAACACGAGCTTTTCCAAGCGCGACACTTTGCGCAGGCTTTTCATGCGGATTTTGCGTTCGGCCTCCGTCGTGAGCGCGCGCATAATCGGCGGCTGGATAATCGGCACAAGCGCCATGTAGCTGTACGCCGCTACCGCAATCGGGGCGAGAATGTGGGGCGCGAGTTTGTTCGAGATGAAAATCGAAGTCGGGCCGTCCGCGCCGCCGATAATGCCGATTGACGCCGCCTCGCGGGCGTTGAAGCCGCACAGGCAGATTGCGCCGATAAACGTGATGAACACGCCGAACTGCGCCGCGCCGCCGAGCAAAAGCATTTTCGGGTTTGCGATAAGCGGGCCGAAGTCCGTCAACGCGCCGACGCCGAGGAAAATGAGGGGCGGGAAGATTTCGAGCAGAACGCCCTTTTGAATGTAGTAGTACAGACCGCCAACGCGCGGGCTGTAAACGTCGGCAATAGTTTCGCCGTAGACGGCTTTCGAGCCTGCCGCGAGCGGAACTTCCGTTATCGTGCCCGACGTCGAAGCCCAGACAAAGAGGTCGCTCCCCTTTATCTCGACAAGTCTGCCTTTATAGGACACCGTAAACGACATTGCCGCTTCCGACGCCTCTTTTTCGGAGGACGCCTTGGCGGAGTCGGGGCGCACTATCGCGACCAAATCGGGAATTCCCTTCGCCTTTTCGAAAACGTCGGAGCGTCCCTCTGCGGAGGTCGCCTTTGTGAGAGCCGCGAAAAACGCGTCTACGTCCGACTTCGCCGTGGCGTCGCTTTTAATGACGTCCGACACCCTAACGGGCGTCTGGCGGACGACGCGCGGCACATAAACCGAGTCTCCCTTTTGTACGAAAACCGAACGCACCGTTCCCGCCGCGGGAGCGACGAGCGGTTCGGCGGGCTTGTTCAGCACGCCCTCTGTCGGCAGGTTGGCGAGCAATGCGCCGAACGCAATCGGGACAAGCAACAGCGGTTCGAACTGCTTGAATACCGCAAGGTACAGCAAAACGAGAACCACAAGCCACATCACGACCATGCGCCAATCGACGTAGAAAAACCCCGTATCGAAGGCCAAATCTATTAAACTTTGTAGCATTTGATTATAAATTAAGGATTGTCGTTGCACAAAAACGGAATCGCGCAGGATTCCGCGAACGATAACAAATCCGCCGAAAAATCGGCTCGCAAATTATACGGCGCGCCGCCAAAACGGCGGCGCAACTTCGTTATGCGATTGCGACCAAGGGTTGGCCTTCCTGTACGCTCTGCCCTGCGGCGACGTAGATTTTGGAAACCGTGCCCGCCCTGTCGGAATTGATGGGAGTGCTCATCTTCATGGCTTCGAGCGTTACCAGCAGGTCGCCCGCCTTTACCGTCTGGCCTTCCTTAACGTTGACTGCAACGACCGTCGCCGCGAGGGGGCATGCAACGTCGCCTGCGCCGGCCGCCGCGGGAGCGGGAGCCGCCGCTTTCGGGGCGGGAGCGAGCGCGGGAGCTACGGGAGCCGCCGCGGGAGCAGCGGGTGCCGCGTTCGACGAGCCGAGAACTTCGACTTCCACTTCGTATACTTTGCCTTCAACTGTGATGCGTAATTTTTTCATAAATTATTTTCTTCTCCGTTTTTTATTGTTATTTTGCCCTTATGGGGGTGAAAGATTTTGACGCAAAAAGCTGCGCCCTGCCCTGATGCGCGTATGACATGTCGGGCACGAGTTTTACCGAAACGACCCTACATTCGTCGTCGAGAGCCGCCGTTGCCGCCGCCGAGAGAACCGCCAAGAGTTCGGAGTTGTCGGCTTTAAGCTGGGGCATCATCGCAGCGACCGCCGCCGCTACCACGAACGCGTGTTCAGGATTTTCGATTTCCGAGACGTCGCGCACTTTCTGGACTTTCGGGGCTTCCGCCTTTTTTGCGGCGGATTTGTCGAAAGCCGAAAAGAAGCGTCCCGCAATGGAAGTCAAAATCGACAAACACGCGAGTACGAACATCACGACGCCGAAACCGAGTGCCGAAAATATCAACATTTCCGACATCGTGGGTTTCAGACCAATTAATGCAGCAATTAACATATTCGTTTGGGGTTGTGCGGCGGCTTGCACCGCCGCGCGTTATTACATCGGAATGTTGCCGTGTTTCTTGGGCAGGCGAGTTTCGCGTTTCCCGATTGTCGCCCTCAACGCCATTGCGATTGCCCCGCGGGTTTCGGCAGGCTCTATTACAGAGGTAATCATGCCCTTGCTCGCCGCCTGATAGGGGCTTTCGAACTTTTCGCTGTATTCGGCGCGGTACTTCGCCGCCAATTCCTCGCGCTTTGCGGGGTCTTCGATGGCTTTAAGCTCCTTGCCGTACAGAACGTTGACTGCGCCCTTTGCGCCCATGACCGCAATTTCGGCGGTCGGCCACGCAAGAACCATGTCCGCGCCCATGTCCACACAGCACATTGCAAGATACGCACCGCCGTATGCCTTGCGCATGATGAGCGTAATTTTGGGAACTGTCGCCGAAGCGTACGCAAAGAGCATTTTCGCGCCGTGGCGGATAATGCCGCCGCGTTCCTGCGCCAAGCCAGGCATGAATCCGGGGACGTCAACGAGGTTTACAATCGGAACGTTGAAGACGTTGCAGGTGCGGATAAAGCGCGATGCCTTGTCGGAGGCGTCGATATCGAGGCAGCCCGCCTTGAAATTGGGCTGGTTTGCGATGATTCCGACGACAATGCCTTCGATTCTCGCGAAGCCCACGACGATGTTGCGGGCGAAATTCGCCTGAATTTCGAAGAAGTCGCCGCCGTCTACAATGCGGTTGATGACCGACTTTACGTCGTAGCCCTGCGCGGAAGTTTCGGGAACGATGTTGTTAAGCTCGGGGTCGTAGGTTTTTTCGAGCGGCACGGAGAAATCGTGCGGGGGTTCCTGCATGTTGTTCGAGGGCAGGAACGAAAGGAGTTTTTCGGCGAGTTCGAGCGCGTGTTTGTCGTCTTCGGCGACAAGGTGGATATTGCCCGAAACCGAAGCGTGCGCGTTAGCCGTGGCGAACATGTCAACCGACGCCTCTTCGCCCGTAGCCGCCTTGATGACCTGCGGCCCGCAGATGAAGAGGTTGGAATTCTGCTTCGTCATGATGATGAAGTCCATGAGGGCGGGGCTGTAAGCCGCGCCGCCCGCGCAGGGACCCGCGATGATTGAAATCTGCGGAATCACGCCCGAAGCCGCCACGTTCTGGTAGAAAATCTGCCCGTAGCCGGAGAGCGATTCGACGCCCTCCTGAATGCGCGCGCCGCCGCTGTCGTTGACGCCCACAACGGGCATGCCGTTCTTGGCGGCGAATTTGAGAAGGTCTACGATTTTCTTTGCGTGGTTTGCGCCGAGCGAGCCGCCGAACACCGTAAAGTCTTGGCTGAACGCCGCCACGGGGCGACCCTTTACCAAGCCGACGCCCGTAATGACGCCGTCGGTGGGCAGTTCCTTTTTCTCCATTCCGAAATTGTGGCAGCTGTGTTGCACGAACATGCCGAATTCCTGAAACGAACCCGCGTCGAAGAGCGATTCTATTCTCTGGCGGGCGGTAAGCAGCCCCTTTGCGTTGCGAGCCTCCAATTTCGCCTTGCCGCCCGCATTGATTGCGGCGTCGCGGCGTTTGATGAGGTCGTCCATCAATTTTTTTGCGATTGCCATAAAGTTAGACGTAGGAAGTTGAAGCCGTTATTCGCCGTCCTGACAAAGTTCCGTGAGGACGCCCTTTGTGAACTTGGGGTGGAGGAACGCGATTTTCTTGGAATGCGCGCCGATTTTCGGCTCTTCGTTGATAAGCCCCACGCCCGCGTCGAGAGCCTTTGCGAGGTCGTCGAGAATTGAGTCGCTATTGAACGCGACATGGTGGACGCCTCCGTGGGGATTTTTTTCGAGAAATTTTGCTATCGGGCTGTCGGGCGAAGTGGGTTCGAGCAGTTCGATATGGACGCCGCCCACGTTGAAAAACGCAGTCTTAACTTTTTGTTCCGAAACCTCTTCCACTCCTTCGCATTTAAAGCCGAGTGCGTTTTCATAGTAGGGAACGGCATCGTCAATCGATTTCACGGCGATACCGATATGGTCTATTTTTTTCAACATGCTAAGCCTTTCGTTTTTTTAAGTGTAGCCAAAAATTATGTTGGGCGGCGTTAATGTCAACAAATTTTGAAAAATAAATCGGCGGGCGCGGAGGCGAAATAAACAAAAAAGCCCCGACGGGAATCGGGGCTTGCAAACGATAAACGCCTTATTTCAGCGGCACGGTTTTGGAGAACACGACCTCCGCCGCGCCGATTATCCCCGACGGGATTGCGCCCTGTGTCCATGACCTGTCTATTCCCCTTGCGGGAACTGGCTTTTTGCCTTTTTCGGGGAAGTGGTAGCCCATTGAGTTAGACCACGTTATGCGTTGGTCGGATGGCAGTGTTGCGTCGTACAAGCAGCGGTTTACCCATGTGTTGCCGACTTCCACTTCTATTTTGTTCTGTCCAGACTTTGCAAATTTTGTGATGTCGAGCACAAACGGCTTTTTCCAGAGCGTACCAGCAAAGTTTCCGTTTACTTTCACGCGCCCTATTTCCATGACGTTTCCGAAGCGCAGATACGCGCGTTCGTCTTTGCCGAGTTTGGACAGGTTCACGCTCAGTTTGTATACGCCTTTGCCTGAATAGTTGGCAATGCGCGAGTCGGAATGTTCCGTCCACGAAACGAACTTTTCGAACTCCGCGCTCTTCGGCGCGCCGTACTTTTCTTCGAACTCCACCGTAAACGGCGTTTTAATATTTACGCTCTTGCGGACCTTTTCGACTTTTGCCGAAACCTTTGCGCCGTCCGAAAGCGTTGCGGCAACTTCGCCCGCGTTGAAAAATTCCGCCGCGACGCCGTTTTCTTCCGAAATCAGGCGCGTTTGGACGTCGGCTACTTCAAAGCTTTCACGCGTTTTCGGAAATGCCTGCCTGCCGTCGATTTTGGATTCGACAACCGCCGCATTCGCCGCTTTGCCGTCGAAGACCACGAACACGGAATCGTTGCGGCGGAGGTCGAGGCGGAGCGTCGTGTAGCCGTCCGACTCCCTGCGTTCGGCAAATTCCGTGCGCGTCGCCGTTTCGGGATTCCAAAGCTCCGCCCTGCCCGTCGCGTCAAAGGAAATTTCGAAAGACTTGTCGTTTTTGGCGCAGTTGACGACATAGAACCACTTTGCGCCGTTTGCGTGTTCGCGCGCGATTACCGCAAGCTGGTGGACGTCCGTTTTGTAGGCGGGGCGCAGCTTCATATCGGCGACAACGTCGGCGGTTTTGTAGCCGACGTACACTTTGCCTTTGCCGATTTTCACAATCCCCTTTTTGCCGTCGCCGAAGAGTTCGCGGGCGAGCTTCCGCCACTGCGCGTCGGCTTTCGCGCCGCCGATTAGCGTGCGGGAGGCGGGCATTGTTTCGGCGGAAACCGTCGCGCCGTCGGAGACGAGTTTTTTGAGCGCAAGCAGGGTTTCGACGCGCAAAACGGCGTCGGGAGCAATGTCGAGCAGTTTGTATTCAATGCGCCCCGGGGAAACGAGCTTGCCGTCTTTTACGCGCAGAAAATTTCGGGCGCAGTCGCCGTTGATTTTGTTGCAGTAAAAGCCTTTTGGAAGTTGGGGGAAGCCCGCCATTACGGGAGGTTCGTCGGACATGAGCCGCAAAATATCGACCCGCGCCCTGCCCTGCTGCATTAGGTACTGCGAGCGCGAGATGTAGTCGAAGAAATCCCGCGCGAGCGAAAACCACGGCATTTTGCGGTTTATGCAGCTGCCCCACGGCTCCATTTGCCACCCCGGGACGCGCTCGTCGGGCTGGTGGGCGAAGTCGTGGAAGACGAGCACGTTCATGCCCGCAAGCAAAATGCTGTCGGCAACGCCTTTGAGGACAAGCGGAGAATCCGACCAGTTGCCCTGCGCCTGCGAGAGCGCCTCGCACGTCGCCATCGACTTGCCGAAAAACTGCGTTGCCGACGCAACCTCGCGGGTAGGTATATATTTGGGAACGGCGATTTCCTTTAAATTGCGGTAGCCCTGCCAGATTTCGTCCTGCGGAATGTCGGCGTACTTGAAAAGCGAAAGCTGGTCGCGCAGCGACGCAACCTCCACGACAGGCTCGCACTCGTAGGTCATGCCCATTGCGCGGAGGCGTTTGCCGATTTTCCCGTAGAAATTTTCGTTCACAGTGTGCGCGGTGAACGCGCGGAGGTCGGCGGCGAACTTCTCCGTCGCCTCTTTGCTGCCGACGACTTCACCGAGCATTGCGGGCAGCCACGGCATGATGTCGTAGCCCGCGAATTTGCGGAACATGGCGGGCATGTCGGCAGTCCAGTTTTGCGGGCCGCATTCCCAGGAGTCAGTCTCGACGTATTTGAAGACGCTTCCCGCGTTGCCGCCGACGGCTTCGACCATTTTGGAAACGTAGCTGTCGATGTGGAAATCGGTCGCGGCGGGGTCGAGCTTGTCCGATTCAAGCCCGATGCCTTCGGGCGTCGCGGGGTGGTTGTACTCGCCGTTGATTGTGTAGCCCGCGCGGACTACCTCCCACTCGCCGTCGGGGACGCGCCATTCGACGGTATTGTCCGCGCCGATTTTCCCGTTGATAAAAACGATTTTCTTGGGGTCTATCACCGCCTTTGCGGGAACTTCCGCGGTGTCGTACGAAATGTGCAGGGAGCGCCCGCGGGCGGTTTTGATTCCGAAAGAGGCAATGTACGGCGCGTTGCGGGCAACTGTCCCCGACGGAATAAGCTCCACGGCATCCACAATAACGCCCGTCGAGTTGTCCTTTGCGGCGCGTTTGCCGATTCGCCAGAATTTTGCCGTCGTCGACGGGAACGAAACGAAAGACTCGTTGGAATCTTTATTAAGCTCGGCGACTTCGCGGAAGTTTTTGCCGTCGTCGGAGACCGCCAAAAAGAGGTTTTTGGGCATCGACCACGACCACCTCGAATTGAAATATATTGACGATGCCTCGAAGGGTTTGTCGAATTCGAAATCCGCGCCGTACCACTTGTAGTCGGCGCGGGACGGGCGGAACTGGAACGCAAAGCGCGTGTTTGCGTCTTTTGCGAACGCCTCCGCGTAGTTGCGCGAAAACGGGGCGGTTTCGGAGTTTGCGGGCTTCAAATTTTTGAAGCGTTTTTGCATTGCCGATTCCGTCGGGCGGAACGCGGGATACGCGACAACTGCGATGTCCCTGTAAAACGGTTTTGCGCTTTTGTCAAAAGGGTTCGGAACTGCGTGCGGGCGCGGCAGTTTTATCTTTTGAACGCCGCCGTTGCCCCTTGTGCGGACTTTCGAAGACGTCAATGTCTTCATCGCAATTTCGGGCGTAATCCACGGGCCCGCCGCCTCCGACCAGCCGTCGCAGTTGTGGATTCCGATTTCCATTCCGTATTTCTTCGCGGTCTCGACCGTGTAGGCGAAATTTTCGAACCACTCTTTCGAGTTGAATTTCAGCCTGCCGACAGGCGTATTGACTTGGGGCGTTCCGCTGATGTTGAAGATTATCGCAGCTCCATAGTTGTTTTCCGCCATCGACTTCAAGTCGCGCTCTATGCCCTCGCGCGAGACGTTGCCGTTTATCCAGTGCCACCACGTCTGCACGCGGGCCTTGCCTTTCGGCGAAACGAAGCCCCCGAACGTCGGAGCGTTTTCGGGCGCGTCGGGGTTGTAGTTTGTGTGTTTATAGAACGCGGAGTCGCTCCCCGCGCCCAAACATGCGTTAGCGGCGAGCAGCGCCGCAAACGATTTTATTGCGGTTAATTTCATTTTTCTCATGTGTTGAAGTTTTCTATTTAAGCGGGATGGTTTTGGAGAACACTACCTCCGCCGCGCCGATTATCCCCGACGGGATTGCGCCCTGTTTCCAAGACATGTCCCTGCCCTGATTCGGACGCGCCTTTTTGCCCTTTTCGGGGAAGTGGTAGCCCATTGAGTTCGACCACGTTATGCGCTGGTCGGCGGGCAGAGTTGCGTCGTACAAGCAGCGGTTCACCCATGTGTTGCCGACTTCCACTTCTATTTTGTTTTTGCCGTCGCGGGTATATTTTGTGATGTCGAGCACAAACGGCTTTTTCCAGAGCGTGCCAGCGAACTTTCCGTTTACTTTCACCCGCCCTATTTCCATGACGTTTCCGAAGCGCAGATACGCGCGTTCGTCTTTGCCGAGTTTGGGAAGATTTACGCTCAGTTTATAAACACCCTTGCCAGAGTAGTTCGCGACGCGCGGGTCGGAGTGTTCCGTCCACGAAACGAACTT
>DHMA01000079.1:0-220 GCA_002405555.1 Opitutia bacterium UBA4654 | reverse complement strand
GCGTTGCGGCAACTTCGCCCGCGCCGAAAAATTCCGCGGAAATTCCGCCGTCCGCGCGTACGAGGCGCGGCTGGGTTGGAGCGATTTCGTCGGCCGGTTTTTCGTTCGGGAAAGTTTTTGCGCCGTCGAAGAAAGTTTCGGTTGCGCAGACCTTTTTCGAATCGGGGGTGAAGAGCACGAACAGCGAATCGTTGCGGCGCATTTCAAGCTTCACGCGCGT
>DHMA01000181.1 GCA_002405555.1 Opitutia bacterium UBA4654 | reverse complement strand
GACCAGCCGCAAAAGAAAAACGGCTACATTTTCCCGTCGCTCGACCTGCTCGCCGAGCCCGCTGACAAGTCGGACGTACCCGAGGAGGACTACAACGCGCGAACCGAGGAAATCGTAAACGTAATCGGCTCGTTCGGCGTAAAAGTCCTGCCCGACCACGCCTACCCGGGACCAGTAATCACGCGCTACGAAGTAAAGCCCGCCGCGGGGGTCAAAATCAGCAGAATCGCAAACCTCGAAGACGACATCACCGCGGGAATCAAGGCGCAGAAAGTAAGAATCATCGCCCCCGTCCCCGGCCGCGGCACGGTCGGAATAGAAGTTCCGAATATTCACAGGCAGAACGTTTCACTGCGCGAGGTTCTGCAATCCAAGCAGTGGCGCGACAACAAGTTCGAAATTCCGCTCGCGCTCGGCAAGGACGCCGTGGGCGAGCCGATTGTCGCAAACCTCAAAAAGATGACGCACGCGCTCATCGCAGGCTCTACAAATTCGGGCAAAAGCGTATGCATCAACACAATCATAGTCTCCATGCTCTACAAAATGACGCCAGAAGACCTGCGCCTGATTATGATTGACCCCAAAATGGTCGAATTGCAGGGCTACAACTCCGTGCCCCATATGCTCATTCCCGTGGTTAGCGACGTCAAAAAAGCCGCCGCCGCCCTCAAATGGCTCACCGCCGAAATGATGCGCCGATACCAGATTTTCAACAAAACGGGAGTGCGCAACATCGACGGCTTCAACGCGAAAATCCTCAAAGACAAAGAGCAAATGCGCGAAGCCGAACGCGAGTTCGCCGCGCTCTCGCCCGAAGAGCGTCAGGCGGCAATCGCAGCCAAAGAGGAGGGCTTGGACGAAAACGTCGAAATCCCGAAAGAAAAACTGCCGTACATCGTCTGCATTATAGACGAGCTTGCCGACCTTATGAGCGTCGTCGGCAAAGAAGTTGAGTTGTACATCGCCCGAATCACGCAGTTGGCGAGAGCCGCGGGCATACACATGATTATCGCAACGCAACGCCCCGACGTAAAGGTCATCACTGGGCTGATTAAAAACAACCTGCCGACGCGAATCGCGTTCAAAGTGACATCGCAGATAGACAGCCGCACGATTCTCGACCGCAAGGGCGCGGAGTCGCTCATCGGCTGGGGCGACATGCTCTTCCTCAACAACGGCACGTCCGACCCCGTCCGCGCACAGGGCGCGTACCTTTCCGACGGCGAAATCGAGGCGATTGTAGAGGCGTTGAAAGTAAACGGAGAGCCGCAGTACGCCGAAGACGTGCAGTCCGAAATCGACAGCGCGACCGACGACGAAGACGATGCGGGCGACGGCGGCGAATTCGGCGACCCCATGATAGCAAAGGCTGTCGGCATAATCCGCGAAACGAAAAAGACGAGCATTTCATTCCTGCAACGCAAGCTCGGCGTGGGCTACAACCGCGCCGCAAACATCGTAGAGGAATTGGAGCAGCGCGGACTTATCGGCCCCGACAAGGGTCAGGGGCAGCGCGACATATTTCTATAATTTAACAAATTGAATATAAAACACTAAGCAACTTCAAATATAAAAAATGGTTGACTAATCGCGCTTTTTTTATATTTCTGGCGGCTTTTACTAAAAAATTTAGAGGAGACAATCCCGATGTTAGTTGAAATGTTAAAGTCCAAGATACTGCGAGCCGAAACGACCGACGCCCGCATAGACTACGAAGGTTCGCTTGCGATAGACTTGGACCTCATGGACAAGGTCGGCATGCTGCCCTACGAAAAAATCCTCGTGGGCAACATCTCGAACGGCAAACGTTTCGAGACATACGCAATACCCGCCCCGCGCGGAAGCGGCACGTTCTCGGTAAGGGGGGCGGCGGCGCACCTCGGAAACGTCGGAGACCTTCTCGTAATCATGTCGTTCGCGCAGGTGGACGAGCGCGAAATAGCAAAACACCTGCCGCGCACGATTACGCTGGCGGAGAAAAACACGAAAATCATCAAGTCGCAAAACATGATTGCATAGCTCGAACGCGCAGGCGGCGGGCTTGTTTCGTAAAGGAATTTCCAAACATCAAACCCTAAAAGATATGTCATACAAACTGTTCATACCCGGACCCGTAGAGGTCTCCGAAAAAACATACAAGGCAATGACGACACCCATCGTGGGACACAGAAGCAAAGACTTCGTGAAACTCGTTGACAACATCATGCCGCGTCTCAAACAGTTGTTCTATACGAACGACCCCGTTTTCCTCAGCACAAGCTCGTCGTGGGGCGTAATGGAAGGCGCAATCCGCAACGTAGTAAAGAAGGGCGTGCTCAACTGCTGCAACGGCGCGTTCTCGGACAAGTGGTACGACGTATCGAAACGCTGCGGCAAGGAAGCGGGCGAATTGAAGTTCGACTGGGGCAAACCCGTATGCCCCGAAGCCCTCGAAAAGGAGCTTTCCACAAACAAGTACGACGCCGTAACGATTATCCACAACGAAACGTCCACGGGCACTATGAGCGACATCAAGGCGCTCTCGGAAGTGCTTAAAAAATTCCCCGACGTCGTTTCGATTGTAGACACGGTAAGCTCGTTCTCGGCAATGCCCATCAAGAAGGACGAACTCGGAATCGACGTAATGGTAACGGGCTGCCAGAAGGCTCTCGCAATTCCTCCGGGACTCTCGTTCTGCTCGGTTTCCGAAAAGGCGATGAAACGCGCCGAAACGGTCGAAGGCAGAGGCTACTATTTCGACTTCCTCGAATTCAAAAAATTCTTCGACAAGTCGCAGACCCCCTCCACCCCGATTATCTCGATGCTCTACGCGCTCGACAGCAAGCTCGACGACATCTTCGAAGAGGGCGTCGAAAACCGCTACGCGCGCCACGCCGAAAACAACAAGCTCGTCCGCGACTGGGGCTACGCGCACGGCTTCGAGCTTTTCCCCGAAGAAAAATTCGGCTCGGTAACGCTCAACTGCTTCAAGAACAACCTTAACGTAGACCTCCCCGCGCTGCTCGACGAGCTGAAAAAACGCTTCAAGATGGTGTTCAACGGCGGCTACGGAAAAATCAAGGGCACGACGTTCCGCATCTCGAACATGGGCGACGAAACGCCCGCGACGATGAAGGAACTGCTCGACAACATCGACACGATTCTTCCGAACTACATCAAAAAGTAGTTTCGGTTTCCGCGGTGTGCGCGCTTCGGCGCGCACGCCGATTTTTTTTGAGAAGAAACAAATACCGTATTAGAATACTTCCGTTTTTTTAGAATGAAAAAGCTTGTTATTTCGGAAAAACCGTCGGTTGCGGCGGACATCGCAAGAGTGCTCGGCAGGGCGAAAAAATGCGACGATTATTACGAAAACGACGAATACGTAATCGCCTCCGCGCTCGGACACTTGGTGGAACTTAACATGCCCGCGGACATCGACAAAAAATACGCCCGCTGGTCGCTCTCGAACCTCCCGATTATCCCCGAAAAATTCAAGCTCAAGCCCATCGAAAAGACGAAGGCAAAGCTCGCCGCGCTCAAAAAACTGCTATCGCGCAAGGACATCGACGGCGTAATCAACGCGTGCGACGCGGGGCGCGAGGGCGAACTCATTTTCACATACATCTACGAAATCACCAAGTGCAAACTGCCGCGCCAAAGGCTGTGGGTTTCGTCGATGACGCCCTCCTCCATCTTGGAGGCGTTCTCAAACCTGAAATCGCAGGAGGAAATGGAGTCTTTGCAGGACGCCGCCCGCTGCCGCAGCGAATCCGACTGGCTTGTGGGAATCAACGGAACGCGGGCAATCACAAGCAGAATGTACGGCTCGCGCGGGAAGAGCCTTGCGTCGGTCGGGCGCGTGCAGACCCCGACGCTCGCGATGATTGTGGAGCGCGAGCACGAAATACAGAATTTCAAACCCGCCCGCTACTGGAAAATCACCGCCGAATTCGAAATCGCAAACGGCAAATACGAGGGCGTCTACCAGCGTCCCGACTTCAAGCAGAAAGACAAAGACGCCAACGACAAGGCGGACAGAATCTGGTCGCACGCCGACGCCGAAAGAGTCCTCAACGAAGTCCGCGCCGAGGGCGAGGCGAAAGTGAGCGACAAAAAAACGCAGTCAAAGCAAATCGCCCCGCGCCTCTACGACCTCACGACACTCCAACGCGAGGCGAACAACAAATACTCATTCCCCGCAAACAAAACGCTCAGCATTGCGCAGTCGCTCTACGAAAAGCACAAGATGATTACATACCCGCGCACGGACTCCCGCGCCCTCCCCGACGACTACCGCGGAGTTGTCGTCCGCACGATGGAGTCGATGGCGGAACCCTACCGCAGATTCGCGCAAAAGGCGGTAGACGAGGGCTACGTCAAAAAGGCGGGCAAAAGAATTTTCGACAGCAAGCAGGTCAGCGACCACTTCGCGCTCATGCCCACTGACGTTTCGGGCAAAAAGCTCACCGACGACGAAGCGAAAATCTACGACATGATTGCCCGCAGGTTCGTCGCCGCGTTCTACCCCGAAGCCGTGTTCGACGTCACGACGCGCATTTCGGCGGTAGGCTCAAACATCTTCAAAACCGAGGGCAAGGTGCTCCGCTCGGCGGGCTGGCTCGACGTCTACAACAAGGAAACGTCCGACAAGGAAATCCTGCCGCAGCTCGCCGACGAAAAGGAACGCGCAAAAATGCTCGAAGCGCGTCTCAAAGAGGAATCCACAAAACCGCCTGCGCGGTACACGGAAGCCACGCTCCTTTCGGCAATGGAGGGCGCGGGCAAACTCCTCGACGACGAGGAACTCGCCGACGCAATGAAAGACAAGGGTCTGGGCACGCCCGCAACGCGCGCGCAAATCATAGAAAACCTCATCGCGCACAAACTGGTCGAACGCGAACGGCGCGACCTCGTCCCGACGGCACGCGCCGAAAGCCTTATCCGCTTCCTCGACGCGCTCGCAATCGACGCGCTCACAAGCCCCTCCA
>DHMA01000069.1:2830-3237 GCA_002405555.1 Opitutia bacterium UBA4654 | reverse complement strand
TTGCAGGAATTGCAGGGCATTGCCGTTCGCGGAAACTTCGACCTTACCCAGCACCAAAACGCGTCGGGCAAGAACCTTGAATACTTCGACGAAGCCCGCAAGGAAAAGTACCTGCCGCACGTCATCGAGCCGTCGCTCGGCGTAGACCGCACGTTCCTTGCGGTAATGTCCGCCGCCTACGAAGAGGACGAAGTTCCCAACGACAAGGGTCAGCCCGAAAAGCGCATTCTGCTTAAATTCAGCCCGCGCGTCGCGCCGTTCAAGGCGGCGGTTTTCCCGCTGGTCAAGAACAAGCCCGAACTCTACGCGCATGCGGAAGCCCTCTACAAAAAGCTCCGCCGCCGCTGGAACATCTTCTTCGACGCGTCGGGGGCAATCGGCCGCCGCTACCGCCGTCAGGACGAAAT
>DHMA01000069.1:662-2784 GCA_002405555.1 Opitutia bacterium UBA4654 | reverse complement strand
AGGACGAAATCGGCACGCCGTTCGGAATCACCGTAGACTTCCAGACAATCGAGGGCGACGGCACGGTAACGCTGAGAGACCGCGACTCCACAAAACAGGTTCGCATGAGCGAATCGGAACTCGTGGCGTTCCTCTCCGAAAAAATCGACGGATAGCCCGCGCCGCGCAAACGCTTTCGGCGGACGCCTCCACTGGGGGGCGTCCGTTTTTTTTGCGCGCCCGCAAAAATTTTTTCTTTTGCTATTGACTTTGAGCGTCTTTGACTCTGATGTCGTAAGCCGATAAAATGAAACAATAGGAGAAAAATTTTTATGAAAGACGATAGAAAAATACTCGTGGTCGGAAGCGCAAATGTCGATATGGTCGTTAAGTCGGCGAAAATTCCCCGAACGGGCGAAACTGTGCTCGGCGGGGTTTTCTCGAAACACGAGGGCGGCAAGGGCGCGAATCAGGCGGTCGCCGCAAAAACGCTTTTCGAAAACACCGCGTTCTGCGCGGGGCTTGGCGACGACGACATCGGACGCTCGTACCTCGAATACCTTGTCGAGCGCGGCATGGACGTGTCGCTCGTGAAAATCTGCAAGGGAGCGCACACGGGGGTTGCCCTGATTACCGTCGCAAAAGAGGGGCAGAACATCATCACCGTAGCCCCCGGCGCAAACTCGCTGCTTACGCCAGAGGACATGAAGAAAATCGATTTCTCGAAATTCTCGCACGTCGCTTTCCAGCTTGAAAATCAGCTCGAAACCGTCGCGGAGGGGTTGAAACTCGCAAAGGCGGCGGGGTGCACGACGGTTCTTACCCCCGCGCCCGCAAAGCTGCTCGACGACGAAATTCTCAAAAACGTCGATTTTCTCGTTCCGAACGAAATCGAGATTTTGCAGGTTCAGCGCGGCTTCACGAGCATGCAGAAAGCGGCGGAGTCCCTGCTGAAAAAGGGCGTAAAAAACGTGCTGATAACGCTCGGCGAACGCGGCTGCGCTCTCTTCAACGCCGACGGCGAAAAACGCTACGCGGCGTATTCGGTGCGCCCGATTGACACCGTGGGCGCGGGCGACTGCTTTACCGGCTCGCTGCTTGCGGGCTTCAAGCTTTTCGACGACATCGATTCCGCCGTAAAATTCGCGTCCGCCGCCGCCGCGCTTAAAATCACGAAAGCGGGGGCGCAATCGCATTCGTCTCTCAAAGACGTTCTGAAAATGATGAAAAAATAAACGCCAACCCGCGCCCCTGCGGACTCGGAAATTTGCCCTCGGAAAATCCGCCGCCAACAAACAAAAAAGCGAAGCCGCAAACGGCTTCGCTTTTTTCGGTTTTGAAATGAGTCCTACTCGGCAAACGCAATGTCGGGGTCGAGCGACAGCGTAATGCGGTACTGCACTCCGGGGCGCATGACCATTGCCCTGTCGCGCGCGTAAACCTGCAAGTAGTGGATATTGCCCCAATAGGAGCGGTACTGCGGGTCTTCGCTGACGACTTCCGTGTCGAGCCAGTTCGCCTGAAAATCGTCCTTTTCGATTCCGACGCCCAAGCCTTTTTCGCCGATTGCATAGGTCATCGGGACGTGGTATTCCGTGTGCGGCGAGCCGATTGCCACGACGAGCCTGAACTTGTCGAGCGTGATTTGGTTGTGCACCGTGTAGATGAAATCGCCCGTAATTTTGTTGCCGCTAAACGACCACGAAACTTTGCACGAACCCAAGCCCTTTACGATTTCGCCGTCTGCGGTAATCAGCTCAGGCTGTTCGTAGCGGAAGAAGAACGAATTGCGCAGACCCAAGCCCGTCGTGCAACGCTTGCCGTAGTACGACGGCGTCGTGATTTTGTCGCCGAAAGTGAGTTCGGGCACGAGCACGGGCAGGTATCTGTCCGCCGGCCAGTCGAAAACCCCAGGCATGTGCGGGAACGCAAGCGACGACGAAATGTTCTTTTCTCCGGGGGCGATTAGCGGCAAATGCAGGTGCATTCCCGTGGCGGCGTTCGTGTAGACAAACAGCCCCTGTTCCTTGCGCGAGGAATTGTCGAAAATTACATACTTGCCGCCCGACTTCATTTCGGACTGCTTCGCCTGCATTTGGCGTCCGACGGTCTTCGCCAAACGCGACCACTGGCAGAGGTAGCG
>DHMA01000069.1:0-608 GCA_002405555.1 Opitutia bacterium UBA4654 | reverse complement strand
GCGTCGAAATTCGCCATGCGCGTGGTGCAGCCCGCCGCGGCGGAACGCTCGGCGTCGCGAATGACGAGGTAGCCGTGTTCCTGGTCGAGGTATGTCATGAAGAAGAACTGGAAGAGGCGGCGGAGAATGTCCATGTATTCGGGCATTTTGTCTTCGGCAATCCAGCCGTCGCGCATGGCTTGCAGAATCATCGAAATGCAGTGCATTTGCCCGTACGCGCCCAGATTTCTGCCGAACGCCCAGCCGAGACCGTCAGAACGCACGATGTCGGGCAGAAGCCTCAAATACTTTTCCGCAAACGTGCGCAGCGACGGAATTTTTCTGTCGCGCAAATGCATGTTCGCGTGGAGCTGCAACGACTGTCTGATGAACACGAACGACACCACGCCGCACAGGTCGAACACGCCGTCGAGCGAGCCCTGCGGCTTGTCGTCGAAATACTTGCCCGACGACGTCTGCTGAATGCGTTCGAGGAATCTGTCTATGAGCTTGCCGGTTTCGTCCTTCTTGCTAAGCCCCATGCTGAAACGCGCAACGGCTTTCGCGATGTTGAAAATCTGGAAATGGTCGTCATAGTCGGTGCGCGAGAGCAGACGCTTGTCGAGGTT
>DHMA01000098.1:3733-4718 GCA_002405555.1 Opitutia bacterium UBA4654 | reverse complement strand
CCCCGACGAAATCGGCGCGCGGATTTTTTGAATTTACGCTTTCCCCGCAGGGCGAAAATCGGCGACTAATCCGCCGCGCCCGATTCAGCCCACGTTCGGAAAATGCCTTACGGAAACGGGTTTGCCGTCGCGGTCGTGGCGCACCTCCACGGCGTCGAAACGCCAGTTGTCGGGCTTGTTCGGCATGCGCGACATGAACGCGCGGGCGCATTTGCGCAAAACGGCGAGCTTCTTTTTCGAGACCGCCGCGTAGTATCCGTCGACAAGCGCGTTTTCGGAGCGGGTCTTTACTTCCACGAACACGAGGCATTCGGCGTCCCGCGCCACGATGTCGATTTCGCCGCGCCCGCTCCTGTAATTTCGGACGACGATTTTCATTCCCGCGTTTGCCAGAAATTTTGCGGCGGCGTTTTCGCCCAGTCTGCCGATGCGGGCGGCGGGCGTTTCGTTTCGGCGGAAAATCTCAAAAAGGCGTTCGAGCATGGGGCGATAATCGGCGTTGGTCGGGCGGCGGTCAAGTTTTTTGGGCGTTTGAATTTGACACGCGGGCGAATTGTAAAAAAATGGTCGGTGATAGAATCGTGAACAAGCATATTTTGAGGTCGTGGATTGAGGTCGATTTCGACAGGCTCGAATCGAACGTCAGGAGCATTAAAAATTCGCTTCCGAAGGGCGTGAAATACGTCGCGGTCGTGAAGGCGGACGCCTACGGGCACTGCATGCCGCAGGCGCTCGTCCGCTTTCTGCGCGGAGGGGCGGATTTGTTCGCGGTGGCGAACCTCTACGAGGCGTCGCGCGTGCGCGAGGTCGTCTCCGACAGGCAGGTTCTGGTGCTAAGCCCGATTCTCAAAGAGGAGCGGCCGCTGGTTTTCGACTACGGCGCAACGCCCGCGGTCTCGTCGTACGCGGAGGCGCAGGCGTTCGACGAGCTCGCCGCAAAGCGCGGGAAAATCCTCGGCGCGCACATCAAGCTCGACACGGGCAT
>DHMA01000098.1:1706-3679 GCA_002405555.1 Opitutia bacterium UBA4654 | reverse complement strand
CACATCAAGCTCGACACGGGCATGGGACGCGCGGGCGTCTGGCACGAAAAGGCTGACGAGGTTTTCCCGAAAATCCTTTCGCTGCCGCACCTGAAAATCAACGGCATATTCTCGCACCTTTCGAGCGCGGACACCGACAGGGAATACACGTTCGGGCAGGTCGAAATTTTCAAAAAAGTCGTAGGCAAATACGGCGCGCCCGACATGCTTTTGCATATCCACAACAGCGCGGGGCTTAGCTATATTCCGATTGAGCCGCCGCTGAACGCAGTCCGCATGGGTCTTGTGCAGTACGGCATAAACCCGTTCGACGACGGCAGCGGCTTCGAGTCTCTGGGCTTGCGCTCCGTCCTCGCGTTCAAGGCGCGGATTTTGGCGGTGGGCGAGCGCGGCGGCAAGAAAATCGCCTCGGTCTGCGCGGGCTACGCCGACGGCGTCCCCGCGGGCTTCAATTCGGACGCCCGCGTGCTCGTGGGCGGCAAGCGCTGCAAGATTTTGGACTGCGTGGGTCTCGACGAAATGTACATCGACGTAAGCGGCGTCGACGCGCATGTCGGCGACGAAGTTTCGTTTATCGGCGAGCAGAACGGCGCGGAGATTTCCCTCGCCGATTACAGCCGCTGGACAAGCCGCATTCCGTGGGAAACCATGGTCGCCATTCCGCGCAGGGTTGACAGAATATTAAAATAAAATACGGAGAAATTTTTTTGCATGGAAAACAATCGAAATATAAAAGACAAATTCGCGAACGGCAGGACCGTGTTTTCGGTCGAATTTTTCCCGCCGAAAACCGAGGAGGGCGCGCGCCAGATTCTGCGCACGGCTAAAAAATTGCAGGAGCTTTCGCCCGACTACGCGTCTATTACATACGGCGCGGGCGGCTCCACGCGCGAGCGCACGCTCGACTACGGCGAGCTTTTGCGCGACATCTTCGGCTTCGAAATCATGCCGCACCTCACGTGCCTCGGACATTCCAAAGACGAAATCGCCGCCATTCTCGACCGCTTCGAAAAGTCGGGCTTCCGCAATGTCATGGCGTTGCGCGGCGACCCTCCGAAGGGCGAAACGGCGTTCGTGCCGCACCCGGACGGCTTCAAGCACGCGAACGAGCTTGTGGAATTTGTGAAGTCGCGCTACCCGCAGTTCGGAATAGGCTGCGCGGGCTATCCCGAAAAACACCCCGAAGCGGCTTCGCTCGACGCCGACATCGACAACCTCAAACGCAAAATCGACGCGGGCGCGGATTTCGTCATAACGCAGATGTTTTTCGAAAACTCGCATTTCTTCAACTTCGTGGACAAGTGCCGCGCGGCGGGCATCGACAAGCCCGTGATTGCGGGCATTCTTCCCGCGCTGTCGCTCAAACAGGTGATGAACTTCAAGTCGATGTGCTCCACGCAGATTCCCGACGCGCTCGTGGAACGCCTCCGCGCCGCGCCCGAAGACGGCGGGGCGCAGGTCGGCTTGGACTGGGCGAAGGAGCAGATTGCGGAGCTTAAAGAGCGCAAAGTTGCGGGCATACACTTGTATATTCTAAACCGCGCGGAATCGGCGATAAGGCTTTCGCACATCATACGCGGCAGATAGCACAAAGCGCATTTTTTTTGAGGCGGCGTTCCGAAACGGAACGCCGTTTTTTGCTTTACACTTTGAACGGCGGGTTTAAACTCGACCGTATGAAAAGAGCGATGATATACCCCGCATTACTGTTTTTAATCTCGCCGCTTTTCGGAGCGGACGCCGACTATTCGGCAATGTTCGGTTCGGACAAACTCAAAGCGGCGTCGGCGGCATACGAGAAATTCGGCTACGTTTCGCCGCTTGTGGAACTCGCAAAGACCGACGCCGCGGCGCGAAAAAAGCTCGACAAACTCGTTGCCGACTTGAAGTCGAAGAGCGAAAAAAGCTCGTACGCCCGCGACAGACTCGCCAACATCTATTTTTTGGCGGGCGACAGGGCGCAGTTCGAAAAA
>DHMA01000098.1:0-1654 GCA_002405555.1 Opitutia bacterium UBA4654 | reverse complement strand
CGAAAAAGTCGCAACCCCCGACTTTGCGGAAGCCGTGTTTTCCGCGCCCGACAAAATCTACCCCAAGCTCGACGCCGAGACCTATTCGGTTCTTACGAAAGATTATCGGTATATTTTCGGCGGTGCCATATCGCGGCTTTGCAAAATAAACAGGGAGGATATCGCAAAGGAAATCTGGAATTCGGACGGATATTGGAAACGTGAATTTCAGCCGTGGGATGCGGTGGCGGATTATTCTGCGCTTCAAAAGAGGGGAGTAGGGGGTATTTCAAAAAAACGGCTTATCGGGTTTCTTTCGAAATTTGCCGACGAACTCGACGCGTTCGCGGCTACGCGGGTATATGTTCTGACTATGAACGATCCGCAGTATAAAAAGGAATTTGAAGCGGCTAAAAAAGCCCTCGATACCTTTTCGCCCGACAGAAGGGCGAGCGAATTGAGAAGTGCTTTTGAGAATTTCAGAATGGAGGAGCTTGCCGCCGAGCAACTCGAAAAGCTTTACAAAATGGGGAAACTTAACTTGTACGAAAAACAATCCCTTCTTTCGTACTGGTTATACGGAAACCAAAATGTCTACAGAGATACCATCCCCGACAGCTTTTTCAGTAGCCCCAACCGTGCCAAGGCGGTTAAATTGATGGAGAAAATTGCACCCGTTGAAGCCGAGGTTTCCGATTCCACTACCACCGTAATGTTGATTTGTTATTATGCAAAAATCGGCGATTCCGAAAAACTTTCGCAGGCGCTGAATAAATTCCTTCCGAAGATTCAGAATCAGTGGAATTTGAGACAGATTGCAAAGCGGCTAATTCTGGGAACCGACGGTTTCCCGAAAGACGAAAAACTTGCCAAGTCGCTGCTCGACAAGCTAACGATTACCGAAAGGGCCGATTTTTATCGAAATCTTGCGTCAGGGGCTGGTTGGTCTTATTCCGACTATTATATCCCCCCGAAGCAGATGCAAAAGTTTTTGAGAACCTCCGCAGAGTTGGGGAACAAGGCTTCAGCCAAAGAGTTGGTCGATTGGTTTGGCTATTCCGATGCGCTCGAGTTTTGCGATTCTCTCAAAGACAGGGCTGCAGCCGAGAATTTGAAGGCGTATTATCAAGCCGAAAACGGCGACTGGGGCAGCGCGGTGGAATCGTTCAAAAAATCGGCGCAACTCGGCGACGAATGCGCAAAGCTCACTCTCGCCTGTTGCAAGTACGAGGGCAGGGGAATGGCGGTCGACAAAGCCGCCGCGCTTTCCGAAATGGAAAAACTCGTAAATTCCTTCAAGCCCTATCCTAATTCTTATATATATGCCAATGCTAAATCCCAAATTTCATTTCTTTTCGGAGTGAAGTCGGAAGTCTACGGGAAGTTTCTTGATTTGTGCAACCTTGCGGGAATTGCAGACAGTGCCTATGACAAATATCAGGTATTGTCGGATTATCCCGAAGCGGGGCGCGAGTCCAAGATTCTCGAGCTTGCAAAATCTTTCGAATCTTGGCGCAAGGACGATTTCCATTCTTCGGGCGAATTTCTCGATACCAAAAAAGCAAAAAATAAAAAGGTAAACAAGGTGTCGGATTTTGAATATGCACTTTCGTTAATGAGCGGCGCGGACGGCGAAAAGAATCCCGAAAAGGCTTTCAGGGTCATTAAAAATAAC
>DHMA01000084.1:1367-3097 GCA_002405555.1 Opitutia bacterium UBA4654 | reverse complement strand
AGACCGAGACCGCCGTTGCGAGCCATGCCGATTGCCATTTGCGATTCGGTAACGGTGTCCATGTCCGAGGAAATCATGGGCAGGGAAAGCTTGATGGAGTCGGAGAGGGAGGTGTCGAGCCTCGTTTCGCGGGGGAGAACGTCGGAGTACTGGGTGGCGAGCGAAACGTCGTCGTAGGTCAGACCGTAGCCCGCGTTGGAGGTGAAGAACGCGTCGGCGTCCAGAAAGAATTTGTCGTCAATATTATTGCTCATAGTTAGATGATTTACCCTCACGGTAGTTAGAAGCATTTTTTTTGCCTGTCAAACAATTTTTCGCAAAATTCTGCCCGCTCCTCGCGCTCCAAAAATAGCCTTTACAAAGGAAATCCCGCTTGTTAATCGTTTGAGATATGAAGAAAATACACATTTATGGGAAATATACGCTAATCGCGCTGTCGTTTGCGGCGTGCCAAGTTTTCGCAAAACCCTACGCGACGCTCGACGGCAACACGCTTAAAATCGGCAACGACGAAATCGAAAGAACTTTCGAATACAACGGCGGCGAGCTTCGCACGCTCTCGGTTCTCGATAAAAAGTCGGGAATTTCCACGCAGTCTGCGGCAAAATCGCCCGACTTGGCGATACCGTCGCAAAACGGCGAAGCGCGGGACGGCTACTTCAAAACGCGCGAGGTTGCCGATTCGGACGTGGAGGCGGGTTGGCTCGAATGCGAAATCGGCTTCCGCAAGGGGAATCTGGAAGTAAAGAGGATTTTCAGAATATACGAAAAATCGCCCGCAATCGCGTGCCAAATATATTTCAGGGGAAAGCCCGACGCGCGGGACTGGGTAGGCTCGCGCACTTCGTCTGCCGACATGCAGAATATAGAGACAATCACGGCGCGGGGCTTTGGACAGTCCGCGCTCGCGCTCGACACGCTGTCGTTCGCGGGTCGGCAGTGGAATCTGCTCGCCGCCGAATTTTTCGACGTTACCGACCACCACAACAACCTCGTCCGCGAAGTCTCCGCGCTGTCCTACCGCAAAATGCCCCTGCGGGGCAACATTCTGTTCATGGAAAACAAGGAGACGGGCGCGGGCTTCTTCTGGCTGAAAGAGTCGCCGGTGTCGCTCGTGCAGTTGGCGTACCCAGCGGCGGACTTCTTTACGGAGTGGGGTAAGTTCCTGCTCGTGGGCGCGGGCGTCGACGCCTCTGACATCTCCGCCGACAAATGGACGCCCGCGTACGGCTACGTCTTCGGCGTCTGGAACGGCGGCGAGCGCGAACGCCTGCTCGCGCTGAGGTCGTACCAAAAGAACCTCCGCCGCTTGAAGGAGGGGCGCGACGAAATGGTCATGCTCAACACTTGGGGCGACAGAGGGCAGGACACGAAAGTAAACGAAGCTTTCTGCAAGGGGGAAATCGCACGCGCAAAAAAGATGGGCATAACGCACTTCCAAATCGACGACGGCTGGCAGATTGGCAAAAGCGGAAATTCGGCGTACGGCGGCTCGTTCCTCAACATCTGGTCGAACCCCGACTACTGGAAACCCTCGCCCGAAAAATCCCCCAACGGCTTGCAGACGGTAGTAGACGCCGCCCGCAACGCGGGAATCGAGCTTTGCCTGTGGTTTAATCCGAGCTGGCCCGACGACTTCGCCGACTGGCAAAAGGACGTCGCCGCCCTCACTTCGCTCTACGACAAATTCGGAATCCGCACGTTTAAAATCGACGGAATGAAAATCCGCA
>DHMA01000084.1:0-1312 GCA_002405555.1 Opitutia bacterium UBA4654 | reverse complement strand
GAAGAGCGCGTCCGCGCCATGTTCGACGCGGTTTTGGCGCACACAAAGGGCCGCGCCGTGCTGAACCTCGACGTCACCGCGGGGCGCAGGGGCGGGTATTTCTCGTACTCGAAATACGGCAACATATTTTTGGAAAACCGCTATACCGACTGGCAAAACTACTACCCGTACTGGACGCTCCGCAACATCTGGACAATCTCGAAATACGTTCCAGCCGAGCGTCTGCAAATCGAATTCCTCAACAACGACCGCAATATCGAAAAGTACGGCGACGACCCCTTCGCGCCCGCAAAGTACGATATCCGCTACCTCTTCGCAACGACAATGGCGGCGCAGCCCTTGGCGTGGATGGAGGCAACGGGACTGTCGGACGAAAACATCGAAAAGCTCGCGCCGCTCGTGCGCGACTATAAAAAAGTGTCGCACGATTTCCACACGGGGACAATCATGCCGATTGGCGAAGAGCCGTCGGGACGCTCGTGGACGGGCTTCCAGTCGGTGAAGTCGCCGACTTCGGGGTACGTAATCGCCTACCGCGAGTTCAACCCCGCGCCGTCGAAGAAAATGGCGACGCGCTTCGACGCTGGCGCGGAAGTTTCGTTCGAGCCCGTGCTCGGAAGCGCAAAGGCGTTCAGGACGGAAGTGGACGCCGATTCGCGCGTCGAATTTTCGCTTCCCGAAGAAAATTCATTCGGCATGTGGAAATACACGGTGCTTAAAAAACCGTCCAAGAAATAGGGGAGGGCTTTCCCTTCGCGAAACGCGCCGATTCGGCGCGTTTTTTTGTCCGAATTTTGCGCCGCCCGACCTCCGCAAAAAATGAAAAAAAAGTGTGGCGGTTTTCGTTTTTCGGGTTCATTGTGTCTTCCCGATGCGCGTTCGCGCGGCGTTCGGAAAAATCCCGCGCGCGCGGCGCATAAATTTCACAAATCGCAGCACTATGAATATCGAAAACCTAAACGTTTTGGCGGCGTCGGCGTCGCCCGAAATAAACCCCGTCTTTTGGCTCGTGCCCGCGGCGTCGATTATCGCGCTCGGCTTCGCGCTGGCGTTCTACAAAGGCATGAAAAAAGAGGACGAGGGCACCGAAATTATGCGGAAAATCGCCCTGCACGTCAGGCACGGTGCGCTCGCTTATTTGAAGCAGCAATACAAAATAGTTGGGCTTGTGTTCGTCCTGCTGTTCTTCTTTTTCTCGTTCTTGGCGTACGGTCTGAACGTCCAGAACGGCTGGGTTCCGTTCGCGTTCATCACGGGCGGCTTTTTCTCCGGACTTGCGGGCTTCTTCGGCATGAAAACCGCAACATACGCC
>DHMA01000055.1:194-4625 GCA_002405555.1 Opitutia bacterium UBA4654 | reverse complement strand
TCGCGCAGGCGTTCCAGCACGCGTACACGGTGGCGTGCAAGGCGAAGTTCTGCGCGGCGATGGAAATCGTCAACAGGATACTCGACCGCGGCGAGAAAGTCGTGATTTTCGCGAAGTTCGTCGCGGAGGCTCAGCTGCTCAACAGGACGTTCGGCGGGCTTGTCTACATGGGCGGCAGAAAGGACGACCTCTCGCTTTTCGAAACCGAAGAAAGCGTGCTCGTCTGCACCTACGGCGTCGGGAGCATGGGGCTTAACCTGCAATGCGCAAACAACGTCGTTTTCTATTCGCAGACTTTCGACTACAAGGAAAAAGAACAGGCTACGCACAGAATTTTCAGGACGGGGCAGACGAAAACCGTCAACGTCTACAACCTCTGGATTAACACTGGGCTTGAAGACATCATAAAGTACAGTCTCGACAGAAAACGCGACCTGCTCGAAATGTTCGAGCGCGTCATCACCGCGCAGGAGGCGCAAAAACTTTGAAGCAATATCTCGACATAAACGTTTACGAAGCCGCAACGGAGCGCATGGAATTCATCTTCGACAATTTCGAGCGCGTCTACGTCTCGTTTTCGGGCGGAAAGGACAGCTCGGTTGTGCTCAACCTTGCGCTCGACTGCATGCGGCGGAAAAAAATCAAAAAAAAGCTCGGCGTGCTCTTCATAGACTTGGAGGGGCAGTACCTTACCACGATAGACTACATCAGGGAGACGCTTCTCGAAAACGCCGACATGCTCGACGTCTACTGGTGCTGCCTGCCGCTCACGCTCCGCAACGCCGTCAGCGTCTTCTCGCCATTCTGGACTTGCTGGGACTTGGACGAGCGCGACAAGTGGATTCGCGAATACCCCGACTACCCCAATCTCGCCACGGAGCAAAACAATCCATTCCCGTTTTTCCAAAAGAAAATGGAGTTCGAAGAGTTCGTCCCCGCTTTCGGCAAATGGTACTCCAACGGGCAGAAGACCGCGTGTCTTGTCGGAATCCGCTCCGACGAGAGCCTCAACCGATACCGCACTATCCGCAACTATGTAAAGGAAACCCTCGACGGAAAAAACTGGACGACGAAAATTACCGACACCCTCTACAACGCCTACCCCATCTACGACTGGAACGTCCGAGACGTGTGGGTCGCAAACGGCAGGCTCGGCTGGAAGTACAACAGGCTTTACGACCTCTTCTACAAGGCGGGCGTGCCGCTCGCCTCCCAGCGCATTTGCCAGCCCTACGGCGACGACCAGCGCAAGGGGCTTAACCTCTACCGCGTCATAGAACCCGACACTTGGGCGAAAGTAGTCAACCGCGTAAGCGGCGCGAACTTCGGCAACATCTACTGCGGAAATCGAATCATGGGCTACCGCAACGTCAAACTGCCGCAGGGGCACACTTGGAAAAGCTACTGCAAGCTGCTTCTTGCGACCCTCCCGCCCGAACTTGCCGCCCACTACAAGGCGAAGTTCAAACGCTTCATCTGGTGGTGGCACAAAAAAGGCTCGCCCGTCGGCGGCGAATTTATCGGCGACCTCCCCCCCGAAGCGAAAATTACCGACAGAAAATCGCCCTCGAACGAGCCTATCGTGCGCTACTCCAAAATTCCCGACCACCTCGACAACGGCTTCGAGCAAAAAAAGCTCGCCCCCTCTTGGCGGCGCATGTGCATTTGCATTCTCAAAAACGACCACCTCTGTTCGGGGCTTAGTTTCTCGCAGACAAAGCACCAACAGGAAAAAATAAGAAACCTTCTGGAAAAATATAAAAATTTATGACAAACAAACCGAAAAGTCCCGTGTACGGCGTCCGCGCCGTGCCGGTAGAGAAAATCAGGGCTAACTGCTACAACCCCAACAAGGTCGCCCCTCCCGAAATGAAGCTGCTTTACGACTCAATCAAGGAGGACGGCTACACCCAGCCCATCGTCTGCTACTACCTAAAAGACGAAGACGTTTACGAAGTAGTGGACGGCTTCCACCGCTTCCGAATCATACAAATCCACCCAGACATCTACGAGCGCGAAAACGGCATGCTGCCCGTGGTTGTCATCGACCGCCCTATCGACGACCGCATGGCGTCAACTATCCGCCACAACCGCGCCCGCGGCTCGCACGACGTTGACCTTATGAGCAACATCGTAGCCGAACTCACCGAAATGGGCAAGTCGAACGCGTGGATTTCAAAACACCTCGGCATGAGCGCAGACGAAATCCTCCGCCTTAAACAAATTACAGGCATCGCCGCCCTCTTCAAAGATACCCCCTTCTCCAAATCTTGGCTCTGAGGGCGCGAGCCGCGCCGGTCGTCGGAACTTCGTTCCTCATGGTGATTACGCGCGGCAAGTATACTTGCCGCTTTTCTTTTTTAGCCCGTATTGCCTACGGCAATTACTGGCATTGGGATATACTTAATATTTGAAAGAAACAGATATAAAATAGACGCGCTACGCGCGGATAAATAAGAAAAAGCGGAAATCCCTAAACTACGGAAGCTACGCGAAACGCCCTACTCCACTTTTCTCCCAAAACAATTTAAAAATCTTCCGCGCCGTGCGCTGACTTTTTAGGGGCGTCAAAGTGCCGTTCAGGCGGTGGCTTTGCGAGTGGCTCAGGGTGCGTGGCGTACTAACGTACGCGAGCAGTCTGAGACACTCGCGAAACGCCGCATCAACGGCACTTTCACGCGCCGTTGCGCCGTCAGAGTATCATTGCTATGAAGTCCTGATTCGTTTTCGACTGGCTCATTCTTTTTATAAGCGTTTCCGCCGAGTCTTCCGGTTTTGCCCCCGCCATTGCGCGTCTCAAAAACGATGCCGCCTCAAGCTCGTCCGCCGACAGCAAAAGCTCTTCGCGCCGCGTTCCCGACGCCGAAATATTTATCGCAGGCCAAATTCTCAGTTCCGCGATTTTCCTGTCCAAAACCATTTCCATGTTGCCCGTGCCCTTGAATTCCTGAAAAATCAGGTCGTCCATTCGCGAGCCTGTCTCAATCAACGCCGACGCAATTATCGTCAGGCTTCCGCCCTCCTCCGTGTTTCGCGCCGCCGAGAAAATCTGCCTCGGACGCTCCAACGCCCGAATGTCGAGACCGCCGCTCATCGTGCGTCCGCCGTTTGCCTTTGCCGAATTGTGCGCGCGCGAAAGCCGCGTGAGCGAGTCCATCAAAAGCACCACGTCTTTGCCCGTTTCGACCAGATGCTTTGCGCGCTCTATTGCGAGGTCGGCAATTCTGATGTGGGTTTCGATATTTTCGTCGTTCGACGACGCGTAGATTTCGGCTTCGGGCAAGTCCATGCGGAAATCTGTGACCTCTTCGGGGCGTTCGTCCACGAGCAGAACCATGAGTTTGCATTCGGGGTGGTTTTGTATTACCCCGTAGGCGATGTCTTTAAGAAGCGTCGTTTTCCCCGTCCGCGGGGGAGCTACAATCAGCCCGCGCGTGCCCTTGCCTATCGGGCAGAATATGTCGATTACGCGGTTTGTCATGCGTTCGTCTTTTGTTTCGAGGCGGAGCTTTTTGTTGGGCGCGATAGTCGTGAGCTGTTGGAACGACGGCAGTTTGCGGCGTTCGGTGCACGGCACGCCGTCGATTGTTTCGATAAACCGCACTTTCGGGTTTTGGTGTCCGTTTGCCTGATGGGCCTTTGCGGTGATGTACTGCCCCTTTTTGACGTTGAACCTGCGCACAAGCTCCTTCGGAACGTAGGGGTCTGTACGGCGAGTTTTGCCGCCGCGCTTCGGGTCGAGAAGCACGCCGTTGTTGTTTGTGGTGGGCGCGAAAATTCCGCCCACTTCGACTATTTCAAGGTTGTCCATGATTGTTAAATTTTGATGTTTACCGCGATTCCCGCGCACTCCGTCCCAAACGAAAAAATCGGCAAAATTGCGGGCGGAAAGAAAACCGCAAACGGCGAACCCATGAAGAAAAACGAAAATCGCGGGTGCCGTTTTAACGAAAGACATTCAAGCGCGTTTTGCCCGCAAGACAAGCATATTTTGCGGAAAAAAATCTGCCGCGGCGCAATCGCGCGGGCTTCGTCTATTATGCGTGGCGGCGATACTACAAGTCCGCCTCGGAGAAAACGCGCGAAGTCTTCGGCGGAAGCGGAAATTATTCCTGCGATTGCAGGCTGAGCTTTTTGATTTTCGCAGTGCGCGCAAAATCTACAACCCGCATTACGTTTTCGAGCGACGAATTTTTGTCGCCAAGGACTATAATTTCGGGGTTTTCACCCTTCGCCAGCTCGGAGATTTTGGACTCGAGCATTTGGGCGGAAATTTCCTCCGCCTCCCAAAAATATTTGCCGTCTTTTGATACCGAGACGGTTGCGGGTTTTGCCTTCGCCACGCTTTCCGCCGACTGCATTGCGGGCGGGGTGATGTCTACCGCGTAGATTTCCTTGAATTGCATCGTAAGCAAAAAGAAGAAAATGAGA
>DHMA01000055.1:0-136 GCA_002405555.1 Opitutia bacterium UBA4654 | reverse complement strand
CCACGAGCGGGACAATGTTTATTTCCGCCTTTCTCCGATTGCTTCTGCCGATGTTCATTTTTCCCCGCGCCTTATGTCGATGAGTCTTTCGACGCAGATGTTTATGCGTGCGCAGAGTTTGTCGATGCGCCTGTTG
>DHMA01000019.1 GCA_002405555.1 Opitutia bacterium UBA4654 | reverse complement strand
GTCGTTTCGCTTGCGGTGTTTTTCTGGAAAGCCGCAAGTTTCGCCCGCCTGCGCCGCGCCCCGAAAAACGCGGTGTCCGCCGTGCTTTCGGCGTTGGACGAAAGGGGCGCGGAAGCCGCCGAAGCCGCCGCGCGGCGCATGGGCTATCCGTATGCGGACATGCTTTCGGCGATGATTGAATCGCGCAATTCGCCGGTTTCGCAGTTGGAGGAAATCGCCTACGAGCGCATGCTTTCGGCGGGCGGGCGGCTTCACTGGGGCCTGTCGGTGCTGTCGGTTTCGGCGACCGTAGCGCCGCTTTTCGGACTTTTGGGGACGGTAACGGGCATAATCAAAACTTTTGCCGACCTCTCGGCGCAGGGGCTTGGCAACGCGCGGCTTCTCGGCGCGGGAATCGGCGAGGCTCTGATAACCACGGAGTACGGGCTGATTGTTGCAATACCCGCGTTCGTCGCCCACGCGTTCCTGACGCGCCGCGCGCGCGCGGTTCTTGCCGACATGGAAAAACTTGCGTCGTCGTTTCTTGCGGCTGTGAAAAAATGACGGAATCTTTTGCGGAGTTGTTTTGCGGTGTGTTCGCGGCGGGCGGAATTTTGATGTATCCGCTGGCGGCGCTTGCCGTGTACGCGTATTTTTGCGCGTTCAAAACGTCCCTGCGGCTGGGCTGGCTCAACGCGCTTTGCGCCGACAAAAAATCGTTCGCGCGGGAGTTCGCAAAATTCGAATCGGAAAACCCCGCGTCCGACGTAAAATCGGCGTTCGCGCGGCTGAGGGCAGAGCTGCTTTCGGGAGAGGAGCGCAGGGTGAAAATGCTGAAATCGCTGGCGGTCGCCGCGCCGCTTGTAGGTCTTTTGGGAACCGTCGCGGGCATGACCGAAACCATTGTATCCTCCGCGTCCGACTCTTCCGCGGGCGTCGCCGAGGGAATTTCGGTCGCGCTCATAACCACTCAGGCGGGACTTGTCGTTGCGATTCCCGCGTGGATTGCGGCTGTGTTCGCGCAGGCGCAAATGCGGAAGCTTCTGACGACTCTTGCCGCGCGGGAGTCGGCATTCGGAAGGGGGGCGTTGTGAGCCTGCGCAGACCCAAATTTTCGGACGGAGAGGGCGAAGAGTCTATAAACATTTCGCCGCTAATCGACGTCATTTTCATACTGCTGATTTTCTTTGTGGTGACCACCACGTTTTCCGACGGCGGCGCGGTGAAAATCGACGTGCCGAAAGCCGCGACTGCCGTCCGCCCCGAATCGAAGCCGCTGACGGTCTCGATTGCGGCGGATTCGACGGTTTCGGTGGGCGGCGTGAAAGTGTCGCGGGCGGAGCTTGAAGCGCGTCTTCGAGCGCACATGCGCTTCGACAAAACGGTGGTGTTGCGCGGCGATTCGTCCGCGCCCGTCTCGACTCTCGTGGAAGTCATGGACACCGCAAAATTGTGCGGGGCGGAGGAAATCTACGTTTCGGCGGAGAAAAAATGAAGACGGCGTTCCAGTCCAAAAACTACGGCTTTGCCTCCGCGATTTGCGCGGTTGCGGCGACTTTGGCGGCGTTTGCGGTGCTTCCGCTTTCGGTCGCCGTTTCGCGTCGGGGCGACGCGGGGCGGACGCCCAAGCTTGCGCGCGTGTATTCCGCCGCGCAACAGCGGTCGGACGGCGGCGCGAAAAACGCGGGGGCTTCGGGGCGCGGGGCGTCGGCGGGCGTGCCGAATTTTTCGGGCGCAAAGACCGCGGCGGAATTTACCGTGCCCGCGCTCGACTTTTCTTCGGTGGGCGTCGCCGTTCCCGATTTCGGCGCGGGCGGAAACCTCGCGTTCGACTCTTTCGGCGGAGGGCTTTCCGACTCCGAAACGAAATTCGACGCCTTCGAGCTTGACGCGCTCGACAAAATTCCGAAGCGTCTTAATTCCGTCCGCATAGACTATCCCCGCAAACTGCTCGACCGCGGAATCGAGGGCGAGGTTTTGCTGAACGTCGTGGTCGATTCCGACGGCAGTGTCGAAGTGGAGTCCGTGGCAGGCTCGACCGACGCGCGGTTCGAAAAAAGCGCGGTTGACGCGGCTTCGAAATTGCGCTACGAATCGCCCATGAAAAACGGGGAACGCGTGCGCGCGCGCTTCGTTCTGCCGATACCGTTTAAAATAGTGAAATGAAAATTTTTGGCGCATATCTTCTGTTTTTTGCCTCCGCGATTTGCGCGGCGGCGGCGGGCGTTGCGCCGTTCGGGGCGTCGCCGTCGGTTTCGCGCAGGGAGGCGGAGGCGGTTCGCGCGGCGGCGGAGGCTTCCGACAATTCGGCGGCTCTCGAAATCCTGCTCGACGCCTCCCGAAAAAATTGGGCCGGTGCTGTCGTGTTCTTCAATTTGGGCAACGCGCAAATGCGCGGCGGAGACGCGGAATCGGCGGTTGCGGCGTACCGCAGGGCGGCGGAGCTTTCGCCGTCGTTTTTTGCGGCGCGGAAAAACTTAGGCTTTGCGCTTTCGCAGCTTGGGCGCGATTCCGACGCCCTCGCCGAAATGCGGGCCGCTCTCGCGCTGTCGGGCGGTTCCGACTCCGCAATTCTGCTGTGGCTCGCAAAACGCGCCGCCGACGCGCGGGACTTTTCCTCCGCGCTGAATTTCTGCAATCAGGCGCTTCTCTACGACGATTCGAACCGCGCCGCGCTCTTCGCAAAAGCGGCGTACCTCTACGAGCTTGGGCGTTTCGAAGAGTGCGAAACCGCCGCGAAAAGACTTATGCGCGACGCCGAATTTTCCGCCCGCGCCGTGCGGCTTGCGGGAAGCGCGAGGGCGCGGCGCGGCGATTTCTGCGGGGCGGCGGCGGCTTTCGGGTTTCTCGAAAAGACGGGCGCGGCGGAGAGGTCGGACGCCCTGTTTTTAGCGAGCCTGCTTTTCAAAATGCGCCTTTACCGCGACGCCGCCGAGGCGTACGCGCGGCTCGGCGATTCGTCCTCCGCGGGCAACGCGGCGGAGGCGATGCTTGCCTCGGGCGATTTTTCGGGCGCGGAGGGGCTTGCGGAATCGCTCGGCGGAGACCTGCGCGAAAAGATTTCTGGGCTTGCCAAGTTCGGCGCGGGCGATTTTCCCGCCGCCAGAAAACACCTCGAAGCCTGCGCTAAAAAATTCCCCGACGACGCCCGCGTTTTGTGCGCATTGGGCGGCGCGTGCGCCGAGCTCGGCGACTGGGGCGCGGCCGACGCGCACTACGCCCGCGCGTCGCTCGACCCTCGCTTCGAATCCGCCGCCCGCTACGGCATGCTGAGGTCGGCTGTCGCCCGCGGAGACTTTGTTGCGGCGCATTCGCTCGCCGCCGCGCTTGCGAAAAAGTATCCCGAATTTTCTGAATATGCAAAGTATCTCGAAAAACAGATTTCCAGATGACGCCTCGGCGTTCCCCATGCTAATGGGCGTCCTCAACGTCTCGCGCGACTCGTTTTCAGACGGCGGAAAATATTTGGACGACTCCGCCGCCGTCGGGCAGGCGTTGCGCATGGTTTCGGAGGGCGCGGCGATTGTGGACATCGGCGCGGAGTCTACTCGCCCCGACTGCAAGCCGCTGCCCGCCGACGAGGAACTTCGGCTTTTGCTTCCCAAGCTCGCGGCGGTGCGGAACGCGCTTCCCGACGTCGCGATTTCGGTCGACACCTACAAGCCCGAAGTCGCGCGGGCGGCTCTCGAAAACGGCGCGGACATCATAAACGACGTCCTTGTGCGGGTCGTCGACGGACGCTGTCCGATGGCGGCGCTTGCCGCGGAGTTCGACTGTCCGATTGTCGCAACCCACAACTCGCGCGGCGCGGAATTTTCGGGCGATTTCTTCGGCGCGTTCGTGCGCGGAGTAGCCGAGGTGGTCGCGGCTGTGGAGCGCGAGGGCGCGGAAAAAATCATAATCGACCCCGGCTTCGGCTTCGGCAAAACGCCGGAGCAGAATTTCGAGATAGCCGCGCGGCTCGGCGAATTGCGAATGTTCGGGTACAAAATACTTCTTGGCGTTTCGCGGAAGTCGTCGCTGGCGGGGCTTGTAGGCGCGGGCATGGAGGCGCGGGACGACGCCACCGCCGCAATCACGGCGATTTCCGCCGCGTCCAATTCCGCCGATATTTACAGGGTGCACGACGTGGCAAAAAACGCCGCCGCGCTCAAAACCGCAATGGAGATTTCAAAATGGACGAAATTAAAATAGACAGAATCAGACTCAAAGGCAAACACGGCTGCTTCGCCGCCGAACGCGACGAATTCAGGGATTTCGAAGTGTCGCTGCGGCTCTTCCTGCCGCTCGATACCGCCGCGAAAAGCGACGCGCTTGACGACACCGTAGACTATCCCGCGGCGGTCGCAATCGCCAAGGGCGTGCTTGCCGGCGAGAGCGTGCGGCTTGTGGAAAAGCTTGCCGACATGATTGCCGAGCGGCTGTTTACGCGCTTTGCAATCCTTCTCGAAGCGGAGGTCGAGGTCGCGAAATTGGGCGTGGACATCGGCTACGACTTCGGGGGAATTTCGGTGAAAATCCGCAGAAAGAGGGGCGACTACATAAAATGAAAAACGCAAAACGCATAGTGCTGGCATTGGGTTCGAACGTCGGAAACCGCCGCGAAAACCTCGTGCGCGCGCTCGCGGAAATAGAGAATTTTGCGCGGATAATTTCGCGCTCCAAAATCTACGAGACCGCGCCCGCGGGCTTTGCCGACCAGCGCGACTTCCTCAACGCGGCGGTTCTCTGCGAAACGCAGTTCGAGCCGCTGGAGCTTCTCGAATTCTGCAAGTCGGCGGAGGCGCGGCTGGGGCGGACAAAGACGTTTCCCAACGGCCCGCGCGAAATCGACATCGACATAATTTTCTACGAGGGACGCGCGTATTCCGACGCCGCGCTCCAAATTCCGCACCCGCGTTGGAGCGAGCGCGACTTCGTGCTTGCGCCGCTTGCCGACATCTTGGACTCTTTCGAGACCGACTTTTGCTGCGACGTCGCGGGCGCGCTCGGCAACGCGCCGAAAAAATACCAACCCTTTGCGGAGTTTTAAGGCATGGAAGAGGGCACTCTTTACGTTGTGGCGACGCCGATAGGCAATCTGTCGGACATTTCCGAACGCGCTCTCGAAACGCTGCGCTCGTGCGATTTGGTCGCGTGCGAAGACACCCGCATTACGGGCGCGATGCTCAGAAAATTCGGAATCGAAAAGGAGATGTTCGTGAACGAGGATTCGCGCGAGCGCGGCGTTGCGCCGCTGCTTCTCGAAAGGCTCAAAGCGGGCAAAAACGTGGCTCTTGTAAGCGACGCGGGAACGCCGTGCATAAGCGACCCGGGTTTCAGAATAGTCCGCGCATGCCGCGCGGGCGGCGTGAAAGTCGTGCCGATTCCGGGGGCGTGCGCGTTCGCCTCGGCGTTGAGCGCGTCGGGGCTGCCGAGCGACTCGTTTTTGTTCGTCGGCTTCCTCCCCGCAAAGACGGCGGCGCGGAAAAACTTTTTCGAAAAATACGCCGACTTCGGGCACACGCTGATATTCTACGAGTCGCCGTACAGGATTGAAAAATTCGTTGACGACGCCCTCGAAGTCTTCGGCGGCGACCGCGCCGTGTGCGTCGCCAAGGAGATTTCCAAAATGTTCGAACGCTTCTTTGTCGGCAGGCTCGCCGACGTTGCGGCGGAGCTTAAAAAATCGTCCACAAAAGGCGAATTTGTCGTGATTGTAGCCCCCGACGGATTTACGCTATGAGCGGCGCGGTACTTGCAATAGACATCGGCTCGAACACGATAAAGTGCCTGCTTGGGCGCGTCGAAAACGGCGCGGTTGCGCGGCTCTACGAGCGCACCCTCGACAGGCGGATTATGGGAAGCGGCGGACTTGTGCCGAACGCCGCGGACGTCGTTTCTGACTCCGTCTCGCTTTTCGTGCGCGAGGCCTCAGCGTTTGCGCCCGCTTTCAAAACCGTCGCCGTTGCGACCTCCGCATTGCGCGACAGCCCCCGCAGGGACGAAATTACCGCCGCCGTCGCCGAAAGCGCGGGCGTTGAAATCCGCGTGCTTTCGGGCGGCGACGAAGCGCGGCTGTCGTTTTCGGGCGCGATGGGAGACCCGCTGGTAGACGCCTCCAAAAAATGCGCGTACTTCGACTTGGGCGGCGGCAGCATGGAAATCGTCGCTGGGCAAAACGGCGCGGTGGAATGCGCAAAGAGCCTGAATGTCGGCGCGGTGCGGCTTACGCGCGAATGCGCTTCGCCCGACGGATATTTCGAACGCGCCCGCGCTGAGTTTGCGGCGTCGCTTGCCGACTTCCCGAAAACAGAGCTGCTTGTCGGCGCGGGAGGCGCGGTTGTGGCTGCGCGTTTGATGAAGGCAAAGCTCGGTCTTTCGGGGGCGGAAAACGAAATTTCGCTTGCCGACATCGAAAAATGCTACGCGGCGGTTCTGCCGCTTTCGGTCGGCGAAAGGGTCGAAAAATTCGGCATAAGCGCGGGCAGGGCGGACATAATTCCCGCGGCGTTCGCGTGCATAATGGAGCTTATGCGCTCTCTCGGAAAAAACCGCCTTACGCACACTTTCTGCAATATCCGCTACGGAATTGTCCGCGCCGAATCGGCGTCGTGAAATAATCCGAAAACGCGTCGTTTTGCTATTGACTTTTGAAAATTCCGCTGGGAGCTTTTTTTTCGTTAGGCAAACTATAACAACAAAAAAGGATTGGATATGAAAAAAATGTTTCTTGCGGCGGCGCTTTTCGTTGCGTGTCTGGCGTCGGCGGCTCCCCAAAAGGTGATATTCGACACCGACATCGGCAACGATGTGGACGACGCCCTCGCCCTTGCAATGCTCTACGACTACGAGGCGTCGGGGCGCGCGCAGGTGCTTGCGGTTCTTCTGAACAACCGCCACCCCGCGTCGATAGCGTTTACGAGCATTATGAACAACTACTACGGCTTCGGAAAATTCCCCGTCGGCGTCTCTGCCAACGGAATTTCGAGCAGGGACGGCAGGTACGCGGTAATCGTTTCCGACATGAAAAAGCCCGACGGAAGCTTTGCGTATCCGCGCTCGTTCGACGCGCAGAACAGGCCCGTAGACGCCGTGAAGCTCGCCCGCAAGGTTCTGAGCGAAAGCGAGGACGGCAGCGTGGTCTACATTTCGGTCGGATTTTCGACGAACGTAGTGAATTTGCTGTCGTCGCAGGCGGACGAGTATTCGAAGCTCGACGGAATCGCGCTTGTCGCAAAAAAGGTGAAGTATTTTTCGGTCATGGCGGGGCAGTTTGCCACATATCCGAACATTCCCAGACTCCGCAACATGATGCCCGAATACAACATCAGGTTCGACCCTACCGCGGCGCGGGCGTTCTTCGGAAAATCGCCCGTTCCGATTGTTTTCAGCGGCTTCGAAATCGGCGAAATTGTCAGATTCCCCAAAGAGGCAATTCTTGAAAAATTGTCGGCGGAAAATCCGCTTG
>DHMA01000208.1:215-3864 GCA_002405555.1 Opitutia bacterium UBA4654 | reverse complement strand
CACTGCTACACCTGCATGGGCTGCCGCAGTTTCCTTACGCCCTACGTCGACGAGGACGGCAAGCCGAAATATTACGGACGCTTCAATCAGGGAGTTGTCACCGTCAACCTGCCCGACATCGGGCTTTCGGCGAAAGGCGACATGGACGCTTTCTGGCGGATTTTCGACGAACGCATGGAGCTTTGCCACCGCGCCCTCCAATGCCGCCACGAACGCCTCAGCGGAACGCTCTCCGACGCCGCGCCTATCCTCTGGCAACACGGCGCGCTTCTGCGCCTGAAAAAGGGCGAAAAGATAGACAAATACCTGCACGGCGGCTACTCGACGCTTTCGCTCGGCTACGCGGGGCTTTGGGAATGCGTGTTCAGCCTCATCAAAAAGAAGCTCACCGACCCCGAAGGCGAAGCCCTCGGCTTGGAAATCATGCGCAAGCTCAACGAGTACACAAAAAAGTGGAAGGAAGCCGAAAATATAGACTACTCTCTCTACGGCACGCCGCTTGAAAGCACCACATACAAATTTGCAAAGGCGCTCCAACGCCGCTTCGGCGTAATCGAAGGCGTCAGCGACAAAAACTACATCACAAACAGCTACCACGTGCATGTGACCGAACCCATCGACGCGTTCGCAAAACTTTCGCTCGAATCAAAGTTCCAGACGCTCTCCCCCGGAGGGGCAATCAGCTATGTCGAAGTGCCGAACATGCAAAACAACATTCCCGCCGTACTGCTTGTCATAAGATACATCTACGACAACATCATGTACGCGGAGCTTAACACCAAGAGCGACTACTGCCAAGTCTGCGGCTTCGACGGCGAAATAGAAATCGTCAAAGACGAAGACGGCAAGCTTATCTGGCGTTGCCCCAAATGCGGCAATACCGACGAAAGCAAAATGAACGTCGCCCGCCGCACATGCGGATATATCGGCACGCAGTTCTGGAATCAGGGACGCACGCAGGAAATCCGCGAGCGCGTCCTGCACCTCTAAGGGCGCGGCGCAGGGCTTTCCGCAATGAACTACGGCGAAATCAAACCGCTCGACATCGCAAACGGCGAGGGTATCAGGGTTTCGTTGTTCGTGTCGGGTTGCCGCAACCATTGCAAGGGGTGCTTCAACCCGAAAACTTGGGATTTCTCCTACGGAAAGCCTTTCGACGAAAGCGCGGCGGAGAAAATCCTGAAACTGCTCGAACCGCCCCATTTGACGGGGCTTTCGCTGCTCGGCGGCGAGCCGTTCGAACCCGAAAACCAACGCGCCCTTCTGCCGCTCATAAGACGCGTAAAAAAGGCGTTTCCGCAAAAAACGATTTGGGCGTACAGCGGCTGCGTGCTTGAACGCGACATTCTCGCGGGGCGGGCGCATTGCGAGGCGACCGACGAACTTCTTGCGAACATCGACATCTTAGTTGACGGTCCGTTTGTCGAAAGTCTCAAAGACATCTCGCTTGTGTACAGAGGCTCGTCTAACCAGCGGATAATAGACTTGAAAAAGACGCTCGCCCTCGGCGAAACAGTCCTCTGGAAAGAGCCTAAAAAGACCCCTTAGCGCAAGCCGCCGCGCGGGCGTTGCGCTCCGCCAAGCTTCCCGTTTTGCGCGGCTCGCGCGGAAATCGGCAAAACGCAATCCGAGCGCGGGGGGTGCGCCCTACTCGGCAATTTCGGCAAGTTTAAGCTCGTGGGCAATGCGGTTGAACGCGGCGCTTGTGCCCATGCAAAGCAGCCTGTCGCCCGCGACAAACGCCCTGTTCGGGTCGGGCTGGGTAGACTCTACGTCGCCCTCGCACAAAACGCCCATCACCTTTATTCCGAAATTCTTGGGCAGGGCAAGCTCGCGCAGATTTTTGCCGACAAGCCCCGATTTTTCCGACACTTCAAAATCGGCAAGCCGCGCCGCGCCTCCCGAATTTTCGGAAATGTCGGCGGAAATTTCAGCGGGGCGCGTGAGGATTTTCTCAGCCTCCACAAGCTGGCTTTCCGCGCCGCAGAGAATTGCGATGTCGTCGGGATAAAGGCGGGTATCGGCGGCGATGTCGTAAATCGAGAACGCGCCGCGCTTGACCGCCGCGATTTCCGCGCCCGTCCGACGCCTTACGGCAAGCTCTCCGACAGTCTTACCCGCGGCGTCCGAAAATTCGCCGATTTCGACCTCGGAGACGCTCTTCGCCCAGTTGTGGCTTGCGCGAACGTTGTCGATAAGCAGTTCGCGTTTGTTGTGCTCGGCGTTTTCAAGATGCCGCTTCAAGACCGTCGCAAACTTGCCCTCCATCGAATGCCTGAAATTCGACATCATTTTGCGGAAGAACAACGCCATCAGCGCGACCGTCCCGCCGAAAAGCGCAAGGGCGTTGCCGATTGGCAGAAAATTGAACACAAACGCAAAGTACACCACGGCGAACGCAAGCATTATGAACGCCGAAAACACGCCGCGCAACAGCGCGTGAAGCCTGCCGCCCGCGCCCGACGCAAGCCCGTAGTGCGCGTCTACGCCGTCGACGATTTTCGCCGCGCACGCGCTCGACGACTTCAAAATGCCCGCGAGCATCGGCACCGACAACGCCGCCGCCGCCACCCAGATTCCGAACGCAATCCAGTCGGGATACGGCGTGTCCTCGCTTTTTACGATGTCGGCAAAGTGCGCGGCAACAAACATCAACGCGCTGAACATGAGGGTGTAGACGAATATCGCGCCGATGTTCGGCAGAAACGCCGCAAGCTTCGAATTGCCCGAAGTGGACCTCGAAAGCGAGCCGACAGAACGCCTGTAAACCTCCAAAAAGTCGAGAAACTTCTTCGGCGCGACGGCATGCGCCGCCCTCATGACGCGCTCCGACTGCCCCGTCACAAGCGGATTCAAAAACACCGTCAGGAACGACACCCCCATGGCAATCGCCATAATCGAAGAATCCATCACGCCGCTCGAAATCCCCAAGCCCGCGATGACAAAGCTGAATTCGCCGATTTGCGCCTTGTTGATTGCCGCAAGGTACGCGTCGCGGCACCGCACGCCGCCGAGCACTATTCCGCAGAAGCACGCGAGCGTCTGGAACACTATTACGCAGACGGAAATCAGCACAATCGGCAGCCAGAGTTCGAGAATCAAATGCGGGTTAATCTGCGTGCCCACCGACACGAAAAACAGAGCAACAAACAGGTTTCTGAACGGGTCGGTAATGTGCTCAACCCGCCGCGAAACGTCCGAGCCCGAAATAATCGAACCCGCCATGAACGCGCCGAGCGAAAGCGACAGCTTCGAAAGCGCGGCAAGTTCGCCCAAGCCCATAATAAGGCAGAAAATGAGCATTATCATCTCCTGCTGGTTTCCGCTGACGGCGAATTTGCGCAACAACTTGGGAACAATCAATTTGCCCGCAACGAAAATCGTTATCATAAAACTCAACAGCGCGAGGGTCGAGCGCAAAAGCTCCATTCCAGACGGCAGAGTCCCCGACGACAGCCCCGAAAGCACGACGAGCAAAAACACCGCGAAAATATCCTCAATAATGAGAATGCCTATCGCGATTTGCGCGTACAGCTTGGAAAGGTCGCGCTTCTGGGTGAAAATTTCGACGATTACGATTGTCGAGCTCATCGCCAGCACGCCGCCCAAAAACACGCCGTCGATTTTCGAAAGCCCCATCAGCCCCGCC
>DHMA01000208.1:0-143 GCA_002405555.1 Opitutia bacterium UBA4654 | reverse complement strand
GATGCCCAAGACGCTCGGCGCAAAAACCTTTTTCAGGCGTTCGAGGTTGAACTCCATGCCGACAAAAAACATCATGAACATCACGCCAAGCTCGCCGAGTTCGGCGATGTCGCCCGCGGAGGAAATCAGCCCGCTGACGGGCG
>DHMA01000010.1 GCA_002405555.1 Opitutia bacterium UBA4654 | reverse complement strand
GGTTTATACTCCAAATGCGCCTCGACAACGGGCAGGTGTATTTTGTTTTCGGCAAAATTCTTATATGGCATTCCTATGCTGTCCATAAGGTCTACGCGCGCAACTTCGAACCAGTTAAGGTAGTTGCTGTGGTATACAACGCCCATTGCGTCGGTTTCCGAAAACCTTACTCTTATATGCGAAGTGCTTTCAACCATAGACGCGCCTTTTTTATATTTCGTCGGCTACAATTTCGCTTAGGGTTTGAAGCTTTCGTATAACCCTTATTGCGCCGTTTTCCTCGAGCATAAGCTCGGGGGCGGCGGGGTACGAATTGTAGTTTTTTGTGGCCATGCTGGAGCAGTATGCGCCGCAGCCCTCTATAACGCAAACGTCGCCTATTTCGGCCTTTGCCAGCGTGCGCGGCATTAGGCCTTCGGGGTCGTTGGGAAGCGGCGTGAGAATGTCGCCGCTTTCGCAGCAGTGCCCCACGACTATGTATTTTTCGGTCTTTTTCGACGGCTTGTTTGGGACAATCGAAATGGGGTGTTGCGCTCCGTAAATCGAGGGGCGGAGGACGTCGGTCATGCCAGAATCGAGTTTGAGGAATTTGTATCCGTCTTTGCCCGTGTCGCACATGTCCTGAACCGTCGCGATTACCGCCGCGCAGTTTGCCAGCAGGAATGTCCCAGGTTCGATTTCGAAGCGGATTTTCCTGCCCGTGCGCTTTGCGAAGTCGCGTATTTCCTTTGCCACGGGCTTGCCTATCTTTTGGAGGTCCGTCGATTTTTCGCCCGCGACGCGCGCCACTTTGAAGCCGCCGCCCATGTCGAGCGTGTGGACGTCTTCGAACTGTTCGACCGTGGCGATGCTCATTTTCGCCACTTTCTGCCACACGAGCGGGTCTGACCCTGAGCCTATGTGCGTGTGGATTCTCACGATTTTAAGTTTGTACTTTTCGGCGACCGCCTTGATTTGCGGAATGTACTCGTGCCAGATTCCGAACGACGACGCGGGGCCGCCCACGTTTGTGCGCTGCGTTCCGCCAGAGCCCAGCCCCGGGTTGATTCTCACTCCGACCTCTCCGCCGCGGGCGATTTTCCCGAAAGCTTCAAGCTGGTGCAGCGAGCACGCGTTGTAGAGCACGCCCGATTTCACAATCTCTTTCAGGTTTTTCGGCAGCTGTTGCGACGACAGCGAAATGTGGGTCGGGTCTATTCCCGCGCGGATTGCGCGTTCGACTTCGAATGCGCTTGAAGCGTCGATGTGCAGACCGAGCTTGTCGAAGAGTTTGAGAATCGCCGCGTTCGAGGACGCCTTCATTGCGTACCTTACGGTAAGCCCGAACGCGTTGGGGAAGGCGAGGGCGGCTTTTGCCTGTTTTACGAGCGACGCTTCGTCGTAGACGTAGCACGGGGTTTCGAATTTTGCGGCTATTTTCTTCGCAGTTTTGCCGTCGGGAAATTTTGGCTGCTCCATTTTCATATAGAGCGGGAATTGTGGACAATTATTCCGTTTTGTCAACCGCTTCGATAAGCGCGGACTCCGTGAGAACCGCGGGAAGCTCTATCGGCAACCCTTTCGGAGGAAAGAGCAGGTTGAGCGGCACGCCCGCGCGTCCGTATTTTTTCAGCTCCTCCGTTATCGATTCGTCGCGGTTTGTCCAGTCTCCGACAAGCACCGCGATTTTGCGTTCGGCGAAGAGTTTTTTTATCTTTTCCGAGCGCAGAACCCTCTTGTTGTACTGGCATGTCAAACACCACGCCGCCGTGAAGTCCACATAAACGCGCCTGCCGTCGCGCCGCAGGGCATCGACTTTTGCCGCGCTCCACGCGTCTTCCGCGCTTTCGCCGCTTCCGTTTTCCTCGGCGAATTCCGCCCCGACCGCGCCGATGTACATTGCCGCCGCAATCGCCGCCGCCGCCGCGCATTTCGCGAAAATCCGAGTCCGCCGCGAAAAATGCGGAAGCGAGAACATGCCGTAAATCCTAAGCCCTACGCCGAGCACGAGCAACGCCGAAAGCAGGTGGACGGTCTCTCCCGTCTGTTTTCCGTAGAGCCACACGAGCCACACGACCGTCGCAAAAAGCGGAATCGAGAGAATGTTTTTGAGGGTTTCCGTCCATGCTCCCGCCTTCGGCATGCGTTTTGCAAGCGCGGGGAACGCCGCCAGCACGACGTACGGCGACGCCATTCCAAGACCGAGCATTGCGAAAACCGACATCGACTCGGCCGTCGAAGCCCCTCCCGCCAGAGCCGCTCCGAGCGCGCTCCCCATGAACGGCGCGGTGCACGGGCTTGCAACAAGCACCGCCAGAACGCCCGACAACGCCGACGAAAGGTATTTGTGCCGCCCGTCCGTTCCCGCCGAGCCGCCCGCGAAGCCCGCGCCGATTTCGAACGCCCCCGCGAAGCTCAACGCCATCGCAAAAAACAGCAACGCCATCGCCGCCGCAAAAACGGGGTTTTGAAGCTGGAATCCCCAGCCGAGGTTTTCGCCCGCCGCGCGGAGGGCAATCAGCACGCCCGCAAGGGCGCAGAAGCTCGCGACAATTCCGCCCGCGTACGCCGCGGCTCCCAGCACAGCCGACTTCCCCGACGCCCCCGCGCCCCTTGCGAACGACATTATTTTCAGCCCGATTACGGGGAACACGCAGGGCATGAGGTTGAGAATAA
>DHMA01000089.1 GCA_002405555.1 Opitutia bacterium UBA4654 | reverse complement strand
GTTTTTTCAAAAAACACGCTTTTAAAGACCTACCCCATATCGACATCGCGCACCGCGACGAGCTGCGTAAGGGACTCTCTCGGCACTCCGACGGGGCTTCATAAAATCGACGGAAAAATCGGCGCAGACGCCCCGCTCGACACGGTTTTCCGCGGGCGCGTCCCCTGCGGGCTGATTTGCGAGCAGACGCCCGAAGAACAAAAGAAGAACCTCATCACCGCGCGAATCATGCGTCTGCGCGGCTTGGAGAACGGCGTGAACGCGGGCGGCGACGTAGACACCTACGCCCGCTACGTCTACATTCACGGAACGAATCAGGAGGACAAAGTGGGAACGCCCAACAGCCACGGCTGCCTGCTGCTAAAAAACGCGGACGTTGCGGAGCTTTTTGATGTTGTAAACGACGGCTCGCTCGTGCTAATCTGCATGTAGATTTTTTATGCGAAGCATTCTCATAGTTGACGACGAAAAACACACGCGCGACGGGCTGTCCGCGGTTCTCTCCGATTCATACGACGTTTTCGCCGCAGCCGACGCCGACGAGGCAATCAAAATGCTCGACGCCGAACCTTTCGACGCCGTTATTACCGACCTCCGCATGGCGGGAAAGTCGGGCATGAGCGTGATAGACAAGACAATCTCCATGCCCGAAAAGCCCGTCTGCATAATGCTCACGGCATACGGAAACATGGAGACCGCGGTTGAGGCAATGAAGCACGGAGCTACGGATTTTCTCGCGAAGCCCGTGGATATCGACAGGCTCGAAAAAATACTCTCCGACGCGCTCGACAAGCGCGACGCGCAAAAAAACGAGGCTGACACAAAGAAGCGCGAGCACGTCGCCGCCGTGAAGAAATCGCACGGCGAGGACGCCGTGGTCGCAACAAAGCACGTCGAGACGGGCTGCCTCATAGCCACTGGCAAAAAAATGCGCGAAGTGGTGGAAAAGGCCGTTCAGGTTGCGCACTCAAAGGCAACCGTAATGATTACGGGCGAGACGGGAACGGGCAAAGAGCTAATCGCCCGCCTCATACACTCTTCGTCGCCGCGCAAAGACAAGCCCTTCCTGCCCGTCCACTGCGCCGCGCTTCCCGCAAACCTCCTTGAAAGCGAGCTTTTCGGCTACGAAAGGGGCGCGTTCACGGGGGCCACCCAGCGCAGGATAGGACGCTTCGAAGCGGCGGACGGCGGCACAATCTTCCTCGACGAAATCGGGGAAATCGACGCGCAGACGCAGGTCAAGCTTCTGCGCTTTTTGGAGACAAAGACTTTCGAAAGGCTCGGCAGCACGCAGAGCATTACGGTTGACGTGCGCGTTGTGTGCGCCACAAACAAAGACCTCAAAGCCATGAGCGAGCGCGGCGAATACCGAGAAGACCTCTACTACCGCCTGAACGTCGTGGAAATAAAAATTCCGCCTCTGCGCGAGCACAGGGAGGACATAGAGCCGCTGCTGAAATCGTACATAGGCTACTACGCGCGCGAAAACGGCGTAGAGCCAGTGGAAATTTCGCCCGAAGCCCTCGACATTCTCGAAAAATACGAGTGGCATGGCAACATCAGGGAGCTTAGAAATTTCGCCGAAAACATCGTGGTAATGAGCCCCGCCCGCAGGCTCGAGGCAAAAGACCTCGACCCGAAATTCACGCTTCCGCCGCGGCACGAAAGCCCGACGCTCTCGAAAAAAGAGAACGAGGCGGAGCTTATCAGAAAGGCGTTGGAGGCTTCGGGCGGAAACAAAAGCAGGGCGGCGGAAATGCTCGGAATCAGCCGCCGCACGATCCACAGAAAGCTCGACGAATTCAAACGCGGATAGCATGGGCGCGGATTTGAAAAACATTGCGAAAGTGTCGTTCGGGACGGTCGGCTCGCGCGTGATGGGGCTTGTGCGCGACTCCGCCACAATGGCGTACATGGGAATCGGCGCGGTTAGCGCGGCGTACACATTCGCATTCACCCTCCCCAACCTCTTCCGCCGACTCCTCGGCGAGGGCGCGCTGACTTCCGCGCTGATTCCGATTTTCTCGCAGACGCTCAAAAACGACGGCAGGGAAAACGCGTTCGCGTTCCTCAACAGGGTGCTCACGCGCGGCGGAATTTTGATGGCGGCGCTCGCCGTGCTGGGGTCGCTGGCGGCGGTGTGCGCGGCGCAGTTTTTCGACGCCGAACAGCAGAGGTTTCTCCTCGGAGCAAGCTTCTCGGCGGTGCTCATGCCCTACCTTGCGCTCGTGTGCCTTGCGGCGGTGTTTTCGGGGGCGTTGAACGCGCTCGGCTCGTTCGGAGTTCCGTCGATTACGCCCGCGCTCCACAACCTCTCGATTATAGGCGGGCTTGCGGCGGGAGTCGCGCTATTCGGCTCGGAAGACGCGGTTTCGATTGCGTACTGCATGTGCGCGGGCTGGCTTGTTGGTGGCTTCATACAGCTTGCGCTGCCCGCGTACTGGCTGTCTAAATGCGGCTGGAAATTTTCGTTCGACCTCTCGCCGTCGCCCGCGCTGTCGGAACTGTACGCGCTGTTTTTGCCCGCGCTCGTGGGGGCGGCGGTGTTCCAGCTGAACGTGTTTGTCTCGAAAATGCTCGCGCTGTTCCTCAACGACGCGGCGCTCCCCACGCTCTACCTTTCGAGCAGGATTCTCGAATTTCCACTGGGGGTGTTCACGCTCGCAATCGCCACGGTCTATTTCCCGAAGCTCTCCAAACTGGGGAACTCGGACGCCGAATTCAGGCGCGAGTACTCGAACGGGCTTGTGGTGACGATGGGAATCGCAATTCCCGCAATGTTCGGGATTATCGCGACTTCGCGCGACATTTTGGCGTTGCTCTTCGAGTGGGGGCTGTTCGACGCGAAAGACGTTGACGTCTGCCTGCCCGTGCTGATTGTAAGCGTCGCGGGGCTGCCGTTCTTCGCGCTCTCGACATTCGCCACGCGCGGATTCCACTCTACAAAAGACACGCGCACGCCCGTGAAAGTGTCGTACTGGGCGTTTGCCGCAAACATCGCGCTGTCGCTTGCGCTGATGTTCCCGTTCGGTGCGGCGGGGCTTGCGGGGGCGAACGTGGGGGCGGCGGCGTTGCAGGCGCTTATGCTCGACGCCAAACTGAAACGCAAGCGCGGAACTTCGGACGAATGCCGCGAGATTCTGAAAATCGTCGCGGCGTCGGCTGCGATGGCGTGCGCGGTTGCCGCGGCGCGGGGCGCGCTCGCCGAAACGCTTTCGGGCAAGACGCTCGCGTTCGCAGTGTGCGCGGTCGTGATACCCGTGGCGTGCGTTTTCTACTACGCAATGCTTAAAATTCTGCGGTTTAAAAGAACCGAAAACATCGAAAAAATTTTGTTCAGGAAAATACGCAAATGACCGAAAACACAATGCCGGACTCGCGCGAGCTATTCTACGCAACATGCGCGGGCGTAAAATTCAAACGCCCGCCGTTTTGGCTCATGCGGCAGGCGGGACGCTATCTGCCCGAATACAGGCAGTTGAAGGAAAAGCACGGCTTCCTCGGAATCGTCAGGACGCCCGAAGTCGCGGTTGAGGCGGCGTTGCAGCCAATCAGGAGGTTCGACTTCGACTGCGCGATAATTTTTTCCGACATTCTCGTAATCCCCGAAGCCCTCGGCTTCCCCTACAAATTCAAGGACGCAGGCGGCATACTCATGGAGCGCAGGGTGGAGACCGAAGACGACGTGCGCGAAATGCGCGACAACATCGGCGGAATCCGCGAAAGGCTCGCCTACGTTTTCGAGAACGCAAAACTGCTGCGCCGCGCGCTCCCCAAAAAGGCGGTGCTGGGCTTCTGCGGCTCGCCGTTCACGCTCGCCGCGTACATGGTGGAGGGTGAAAGCTCGAAGACGTTTCCGCGCTTCCGGAACTTTCTGTCGCAAAGGCGCGGCGTTTTCGAAATGCTCGCCGAAACCCTCGAAGACGCGCTCGCCGACTACCTGAAAATGCAGATTGAATGCGGGCTTGACGGCGTCCAGATTTTCGACTCGCACGCGTCGCTCACCCCGCCCGACGAATACGGGAAACTGTCGGGCGGACACATCAAAAACATTCTCGACAAGCTCGACGGGCGCACGCGCACGATAGTCTTCGCGCCGCACATGTCGGGGAGGTTCGCGGAAGTCTCGCAACTGGGCGCGGACGTGTATTCGGTGGACGCCGCCGCGCCGCTGCCGTCGCTCAGATGCGGCGCAACGCCCTACTGCCTGCAAGGCAACCTGCCGCCCGAAACGCTGTCGAACTCGACGCCCGAAAAGACCGCCGAACTTACGAAAAAAATAGTCGCCGACATGCTCCCGTTCGGACGCCACATTTTCAACCTCGGACACGGCATTCGCCCCGACGCGAAAATCGAAAACGTCGAGGCGTTGTGCGCCGAACTCGGAATCAACGGATAATGGAAAATCTAAAAAAACTCATCGCAAAATACGCCTCGGCGGGCCCGCGATACACCTCGTACCCGACCGCCCTCGACTTCTCGAAAGACGCCGACAGGGAAAATCTCAAGCGGCTCGCATTCTCGCCCCTGCCCGACGCCTCGCTTTACGTCCACATTCCGTTTTGCGCCAACCTCTGCCGTTTCTGCGGCTGCACGACCTCCCTCGGGCGCGACTCAAAATCGGCGGACGACTACCTCGACCTAATCGAAAAGGAATTTTCCGCTTGGCAAAAATGTGGACTGCCGCGGCGGCTTTTAAGGCAAATCCACTTCGGCGGCGGCTCTCCGAATTTTCTGCTGCCCGAACAAATCGAAAGGCTCGGGGCGATAATTCGCAAATTCTGCGACATCGCGAACGGCTGCGAGTTCTCCGCCGAGCTCGACCCGCGCACACTCACGGGCGAAAAAATCGACGCCTTTGCGAAAATCGGCATAAACAGGGCGTCGCTCGGGATTCAGGATACCAACCCAGACGTTCAAAAGGCAATCAACCGAATCCAGCCGTTTGAAAAGGACATCGAAGCCGTAAAGCTTCTGCGCGCCTGCGGAATAAAATCCGTAAACATCGACCTGATTTACGGGCTGCCGCTCCAGACTCCCAAAACTTTCGCCCAAACCCTAAAAAATGCGCTCGAGCTAAATCCCGACAGAATCGCGCTCTTCGGGTATGCGCACGTGCCGTGGGTAAAGCCTGCGCAAAAGTCGCTCGAGCAGTGGGCGATTCCGACTTCCGACGAAAAGGCGCAATTATTTCTCGAGGGCAAAAGTGCGTTTGAAAATGCGGGCTACGAATTCATAGGGCTCGACCACTTCGCAAAGCCCGACGACAAGCTGATAGAGGCGCGCCGAAACGGGACGCTCCACAGGAATTTTCAAGGATCAAGCACGCACGCGGGCATAGATTTATTCGCGGTGGGGCTGACCTCGATTTCCGAGACAAAGACATCGTACCGCCAAAACTGCAAGGCGATGCCCGACTACAAAAAAGCGGTAGAAGACGGAATACTTCCGATAGAAAAGGGAATAGTTTTG
>DHMA01000076.1 GCA_002405555.1 Opitutia bacterium UBA4654 | reverse complement strand
CTTGCCCATTTGTTTTGCCTTCCTATTTTGCATATCAATTTACCCCTTGCAACTCTGTACTATTTTTCGGGCACACATCATTCGGACAACCCAAAGGAGGCGGAGTTCCGCGCGGGATTGCGTTTTAAAGCGTGCGCATCTGCGCAAAAAAAAGGCGGCACTCGCGCGAGTGCCGCCTTTTTTAAATCAGGTTGATTATCTGCCGTAAACTTCGACTTCGATATAGTGGTTCATATCGTTCGAAGTGTTGCCGTTCGAATAGAGGCGGACGTATCTGCCCTTGACGGGGGGATTTACAACCATGAGCTTGCCGAGGTTTGTTTCGACATATGCCTTGTTGTCGCCCTTGCCGAATTTGGCGGAATTGTCGTTGTCGTTATTGAAAACGGTCTTGACGCCGCTCTTGAACGCGGGGTCGTCGGAAATTTGGACGACTACGTCCTTGTAGGCGCGTTCCTGACTGTGGTAGTGCCAAACCGCGATTGCGAAGATTTCCGCGCTCTTTTCGAGGTCGATTTGAACCCACTGGAGCTTGTCGGCGAGTTCGACATACGAGCCTTCCGCCGCTTCCTTGTCGCCGTCGGTGATGAGTTCGAGTTCGCCGATGAGCGGGAAGTCGTCGGACGACGTTACCTTCTTGCCCTTTGCGATGTTCGAAACATCGTCCGGAACGTTGGGTTCGGGATTCGGAGCTTTTGCTTCGAGGTTGTCGATTTTAATCGGCACGGGAGTTCCCGTCAGCTGCGAGCGGGGAACGTCGAGTTTAAGGGGCTTTGCGTAGGAGCAAAGCGCGGCGGCGAGCGCCACAAATGCGATGATTGTTTTTTTCATTATATTTTCCTTTTGTATGAAATTTAGTTATGCGACCACGAAGTCGGAATCCGAGAACGTCGCGGGGCCGTTTGCGATGGCTTCGCGGGCCTTGAATACCGCCGCTTCCGCTTCGAACGCGTGTTCGGCGTCGCAGGAAAGCTTGTTTTCGCCGCGAACCGCGCCTACGAAGTTTTCGAGGTGGTACATGTGAATCGGCTTTTCCGCGCTGAGTCCGGGGACTTTTTCGGGGAAGCTATAACCGACAAGAGCCTTTGTTTCGCGGGCGTCCGCAACCTTTGCCGAAGCCGCGCTTGCTTCGCCCGCGCCGATTGTGCCGTTTTCGATGAGCGGCTTCCAGTCGGGAGCGTTGTTTTCGCGGAAGAGCTTTGTCAGAGCGGGATTTTCCGACATCTTCAATGTGCCGTTGTCGCCCATGAAAGATTCGAAATAGCCGCCGCCGGAGCTTGTCGTGGTGAGAACCTGATAGAACACCTGAGCCTTTTTGCCCTGGAATGTCTTATCGAATTCAAAGATGCACATGACGTTGTCGTCCCAGTCGTGCGCGGGGGTGCCGTCCGCCTTCTTGTAGTAGTCGCGGTTGCCCGACGCCATTACGCGCGAGGGACGCGCTCCGAGCATCCAGCCGAAAATGTCGATTTGGTGTGCGCCCAAGTCGGAAATCGCGCCGCCGCCGAGACCCTTCGACCAGCGCCAGTTGAGGAACTGGTTCATGTCCTTGTAGCCGTACTTGTGGAGGATTTCCTGCGGAATGGCGTACTTCGGGTTCTTGGGAGCGACGATGTCCTTGGAGACCGCTCTGTTCCACTGGCCGTTGCAGGCCATGATGTTGCCGCAAATGTTGGCTTCGCGGAGGAGCTTTTCGCGAGCGTAGATGTAGCGCGGGTTGCTCTTGCGCTGGTGGCCGATTTGCAGAAGCTTGCCGCTCTTGCGAGCCGCGCGAACCATTTTGCGCGCGCCTTCGAGAGTGTCGGACATCATCTTTTCGCAATAGACGTTGACGCCCGCTTCGAGGAAGTCAACCGTCATGGGCGCGTGCCAGAAGTCGGGAGTTGCGATGAACACCGCGTCGAGTTCCTTTGCGTGGTTCTTGATGAGGTCTTTATAGTCGATATAGCCCTTGGGGGTCTGTTTGAGCGTCTTCTTGATGAGGGCGCGCGCGTATTTCTGGTTGTACGCTTCCCAAATGTCGCAGATAGCCACGAAGTTGAGATTGGGCATTTTCAGGAGGCTTTGCAGAAGCACGCGGCCTTCCGCGCCGACGCCGACCATGGCGATGTTGAGCTTTTTGCCCTCTTTCGCCGCCGCCGCGTTAAGCAGACCCGACGAGAGAACGAGACCGCCGCCCGCTACGCCTGCCGTTTTGAGAAAATCTCTACGAGTAAAATCCTTCATGATTGTGTAGTTGTATATTTTAATTGTAATTATTTATTGCAGCCGCACTTGCAACCGCATTTGCATTTAACAAGCTCGAACTTGTTGTAGTCGGCAAGCAGGAGAGCGCCGACGATGAGAACCAAGTGTACGCCGAGATACGCGATACCCGCGGCGGCGTTCGGGCCCATGGAGGGTTCGAGAATGATGAAGCCCCAGGTCAGCGAGATGTAGAGCAGACCCATGAGGAACAGCGAGACGCGCGTGCAGATGCCGAGCAGGAGCGCAACGCCGAGGGCGATGAGCGCGTAGCCGAGAACGAACGCGTAGGGCTGAACCATGAACGAGGGCATGAGCGGGCTTGCGCTGAACGTATCGACGGTCATCGGGCCTTTCGCGGGCAGACCGTGGTAGAACTGGAAGCCGAGAGCCTGAACGGTTTCGGTCACCTTTTCGACGGGCGGGCCGCCTGCGGCGTTCGACGCCATGTCTTGGAGAATGTCAACGTCGTCGGCGCTCAAACCGCCGGCGTCTTTGACGACTTCTTTTGTACCCTGGAACTTTGTAAGCCCCGTACCGATTGCGCGCGCGGCAAGCCAGAAGCGGAGCAGCCAAAATGCCATAGTATATGTGAGATTGCTGAATTTCATTATTTTTGTTTTCTATTTTAGTTAGTGAAATGAATATAATTTCAAGAGACGTTTATAAGACTCCCCGCCCGATTGTAAAGTTTTTTATGGGCGGACAGCGCAAAAAACGCCGTTTTTACCGTATTCGACACGCATGCGCCCGCGTTTGTTCGAAGCCTCCCGCGGATTTTCCGCAAACGATTGACCCGAACGCGGACACGCGCCGCCGCGGGCGGGAAACGCCGCGCGGCTTGCGGGAATGTTATTGGTTGGAGGTGTCGAACGCGGAGTCGAAGGCGATGTCGCTCGTGGGGAAGTCGAAGGACTTGACGCGCGCGCACGCTTCCGTCGCGCCGTGGATTCTGTCCATTCTGCCGTCTTCCCATTCGACCGACAGCGGGCCTTTGTAGCCGATGTCGTTGA
>DHMA01000153.1:1937-9447 GCA_002405555.1 Opitutia bacterium UBA4654 | reverse complement strand
AATAGCTTCCGCCGAGACGTCCGAGAGGTCGACGTAATTATTTAACCATTTTAAGCTGACTTTCATTTTCGGAAAATTTTTCTTTGTTTATCTTGACGCGAACTGTTTGAGGAAGCGCGTATCGTTCGAGTAGAAGTGGCGTATGTCGTCTATCGAGTGCATGAGCATTGCGATTCTTTCGACGCCCAGCCCGAACGCGTAGCCGCTGTACACTTTCGGGTCGAGACCTACGTTCGCGATTACGTTGGGGTCTACCATGCCGCAGCCGAGAATTTCAATCCAGCGGTTGCTGAGCTTGCCCATGTCCGCGCTCATGAAGTCAACTTCGAAGCTCGGTTCGGTGAACGGGAAGAAGCTTGGGCGCAGGCGCGTTTTTGCCGACGAGCCGAACAGGTTTTTGAAGAGGTAGTCGAGCGCGGCTTTGAGGTCGGTAAGCTTTACGTTTTTGTCTACGTACAGCCCCTCGATTTGGTGGAAGTTCGCCGAGTGGGTTGCGTCAACCGTGTCGCGGCGGAACGCGCGGCCGGGGGCGAGGATTCTTATCGGCGCTCCCTCCTTTACCATCGCGCGGATTTGCACCGACGACGTGTGGCTGCGCAGAAGGTAAAGCTCGTCGGCGTGTTTTTCGACATTGCTTGCGACCGTTTCGCGCGGCATGAAAAGCGTGTCCTGCGCGTCCCTCGCGGGGTGGTCGGCGGGCGTGTTGAGCGCGTCGAAGCAGAACCATTCGGTTTCGAGGTTCGTAGCCTCGGCGACGGTGAAGCCCGCGCGTTTGAAGATGTCGCAAATTTTGCGGATTGTCAGCGAAAGCGGGTGGATTGTCCCGCGCGGGGTGTCGATATTCGGCAGGGAGATGTCGGGCTTTTCGCCGAGAGCGGACACCATTTCCATGCTTTCGATTCTTGCGTAGGCTTCGGTAATCAACGGTTCGATTTCGCGCTTTGCGGCGTTGATGAGCTTGCCCATTGCGGGGCGTTCCGCCTTGTCGAGCGTGGGAATGAGCTTCATCAGAGCCGTAAGCTCCCCGTTCGGACCCGTGATTGCCGCGCCTATGTTTGCGACTTCCGTTTTTGTTTTTGCGGCGGGCAGCGACGTTTTCGCCTTCGCCAAAATTTCGTTGATTTTGTTTTCCATAAATTGATATTCTGCGCGTCCGAAAAATTCGGCGCGAATGCTTGCAAATTAGCGGTAAATTCAATTTCAAGCGCGGAATTTGGCAAGCATTTTTTAAGCGCATAAAACGGGAAAGTCCGCGGAAAAACCGCGGACTTTCGAAACGGAATTTTTTTTGCGGCGTTTGCGCCTACTTTTGCGGGCTTGCGGAGTTCAGCCTTTCGATTTGTCCGGCGACTTCTTCGCGCAGATTTTCGAGCTTTGCGGGGTCGGGCAGAAGTTCCGTCGAGCGCGCGCCCCTCGCGTTGGGGTAGACCGCGAGCGACTTCGCTTTTTCGAGCGTTTTTTGCGCGGAAGCGTCGCCCGTTTTTGCGGCGAGCTTTTCGAGAATCTTGAAGTATTCGTAGTCTTCCTGTCCGTCGCGGATTGATTCAAACCTCACCGACGGGAAGATTTCGTTGCGTCCGACGATTTCGCCCGAATACACAAAGTATCCGTCGCCGTTGGGGTAGCGCGTTCTGTTTCGCGCAGTAGGCGAGGGCGAGCTGATTCTGTCGTAGTGGAAGCCCCATTTGAACGGGTTGCGCGTGTACCAGTCAACGCCCCAGTACTCGTGCGCGATGAATCCGCCCGCGAAGCAGTAGAGCGGAATGAGCCGCTCCTGTGCGCAGTAGGGCGTGTTGATGCAGTAGTTGCCGTCGGTGGTGAATACTTTTTCCTCTCCGCGCCTTTCGATTTTTTCGATGTCGGCGGGCGTTCTGTCGGACGACATGTCTATGCCCCAGACGTTGATTCCGCCTTCGAGCATGGGAATGTACGCCCAAGTGCTCGAATACAGACGCGCTTTCGGGTCGGCGGCCTTGACCGCCGCGCAATAGGCTTTTGTCATGTCGGCGATTCCGTCGACGTCGCAGTGCGGTTCGTCGCAGACATACCACAGGAAGCGGTCGCGCCACCCCCTTTCGTCGAGGTGCTTGTAGACGAGTTTTGCTTGCGCCTGCAATTCGGCGACAAATTCGGGACGCAGGATTTTTTTGTCGGCTTCGGCGTAGGGGTATTCGCCGTCGTAGGGCGCAATCGGCTTGGCGTCGGGGTCGTCGCGCTTTATCCTGTTTATCGGGTTTGCGAAGCAGAAGCCTCCCATCGGGTTGGACAGGTACATGAGGCGCGTGCCGAGTTTGCCGAAGGCGTTTTCGCAGAACTTGTCGAATTCCGAGAAGTCTGCGGTCAGTTTGCCGTCTTTCGTGTAGAATTTGATTCGCGGCGGCTTGTTTATCGACGTTCTGTATTGCGCCATGAATTCTTGAAGCTGCGAGATGTCGTAGAATTTGCTTGTTATGCCCGCGGTTTTCTTCGGCAGACGCCAGCCGCCGTTGAAGCCGCTTCCGCGCGAGTCGAAAATCGCGCCGAGGCTCGGCGATTTCGGGATTGCGAAGTTGCGCACCTTCACGCGGTAGGGCACTGCGAGCACGGTTTTGCCGCCGTCCTTAAACTCGACTTTTCCCTCGTATTCGCCTGCCGCCGCGGATTCGTCCGCGCCGAATTTCAGCCACACCGACTCCGTTTTGTTCGGCGAAAGTTCGACGAAATTCTGCCTTACGAGCGGGTCGGGGTAGAGTTGTATCATGGAGTTTTGCGGTACGCAGCGTTCGTTGAATTTTATGTCGTTGAAGATTTGGTAGCGGCTCGGCGCGTCGCATACGACATTCCGCGCCACGGAGACGGTCGGGGCTTCGAGCGTCGCGCTTCCGCCGACGAGTTTCGGGGCGGTCGCCGATATTTCGAGCCGCCGCAACGGCTCGTTGGAGCGCAGGGCAAGTTGCAGGTTTTCCCGCTCGTTTTTTGCGAGCGAAATTGCGGGAGTTTTGATTTCGGCGGGCGGCGCGAAAAAGTCGAACACCTTGACTATCGGGCTTACGCTCCACGCGCTTGTGCGCGGCTTTTCGAAGTCGGCGCGGGCTTGGTATTCGAATTTTGTGGCGTCGATGCATTCCGCGGCGAAAAGCCCGTCGATTAGAATGTCGGCTTTGTTCACGCCGAATGCGTCAATCCAAATTTCGTCGCCGTCTTTTGCCGTGTAGGTACAGCTTTTGACTTTCCATTCGGAGGCCGGCTTTATTACCGCGCGGGCGTAGAAGTTTTTGCCTCCGCTGAAAACCGCCATTCGCGGAATCGACTGATAGACGGACTCTTCAAGCCCCTTAACCCACGCTATGTTTATGTATTTGCGTCCCGCTTCGGTTTCGATTTTCCGTCTGATTCCGAACCAGTGGTTTGGGAATTTTTGGCGGGCGTATTTGTGTTTTCCCGACGACGCTCCTCCGGGGAATTTGAATTCCCTGCTTTGCTCAATCGCGATGTCTTTGTTGAATTTTATCGAAAGCGCCTTGCCGCCGAAAACGCCGCCGTCTACGAGCGAAATTTCGCCCGTGTTTTCCTTTCCCTTGTACGAGCGGAAATTCCAGCCGTCGAAGCCCTTTGCGAAGTTTGCGTTCTCGATTTTGTTTGCGCTTGACGCCGTCAATTTGGCAAGTCCCGCAACGTCGCAGCCGTTGTCGATTTCGGAGACGAGGTCGCTTAGAATGTAGCTTGCCTGTTTTGAAACCGCGATTTTCGGCTCGATATTCTTCCTGTTTTCGGCGATGTAGACGTTGTAGACCGCCTCCGTTTTCGGCGCGATTCCGTCGAGCAAAACCAGCATTTCGCCGTTGAGGAGCGCGTGCGGAACTTCCGTTCCGTTCTTGTATACCTTGTAGTCGGACGGTCTGAAATTGCCGCGGGCGGCAATGCTTATCGGGATTATCCCGACCGCCTTGCCCGTCGGTTTTTCGCCGAAGTTCAAGAACGACGTTTTAATGCGGAGGTTGAAATTTTTGTCGTCGGTCTCCCATTTTTCGGCGGAATCGTCTTTGCCCAGTTCGAGCGTTTCGCGCTCCGAAACTTTTACGGCGTAGTTGTTTTTGGGGACGATTTTCGAGACTTTTATGTCGTCGAAAAACGCTTCGCCCGCGCCGATTTTGGCGACCGCCGCGAACGCCGCCGAAGTCGCGTCGGCGGGGATTTTCGTTATGAGCGAAATTCTTGTCCAGTCGGGCGCGTCGGCAATCAGTTCGGATTCTTCTATTTTGTATTTGCCGTCCCCGAACATGTAGACGACTCCGATTCCCGCGCCGCCGTTTTTCGCCGCTTTAAGCGAGTCGGTTTTTACATATGCCGAAATTTTCAGGGTGTCGTTTGCCGCAAAGCTTCCCTCGCGCGGGAATCCGCGTTTTTCTATTGCCCGTTTTGTGTCGAAGCGCAGGGGCATTTTATGCGCGTAGGGGCTTTTTTCGCCGCTTGATACGCGCAGGGAGTTTTTGCCGCTGCGCGAGTATTTTGTCGAGATTCCGACTGCTGTTTGGTTCGGTTTGTTCAGGTATGTCCAGCGGTTTTCCGCGCCGTTTTCGGCGTCGAAATTTTCGTCCATGCGCGGCTCTATGTAGAAGTCGGGCACTTCGAGCGCGTCGTGGTTGTTGTAGTAAATCCAGAGTTCGGCGGAGCTTTTTGCGGGGCAATCGACGGGCAGTACGAGGGACGTTTTCCCCGAAAATTTTTCGGCGTTCGGCGATACCGCGAAGAGCAGCTCCCTGCCGTTTTTTTGAACGACCCTTATTGCGTTTGTTTTTTCGCCGACGAGTCCGAGCTTTTTTGCCGAAATTCGGACGGGTTCGGCTTCGAAATCCGAGTCGGTCTTATTTTCGATTTCGACTTTCACGCGCTTTGCGGCGGGCGTGCCCGAATCGAGGTAAAGAGGGTAGTCCCACGGGCGGACGGAAGCCGCCTGCGCGAGCGTTGCCACGGAAAGCATTGCAAGGAAGAATCTCATATAAAAATAGTGGCGTAGCTTCGGGGTGCATGCAAGCCTCCAAATCGGGAAAATTGGTAAACTGTTTAATTGGCGGGAATTTTGCCCGCAAAAAAAACTCCGAACAAAGCGTTCGGAGTTTTTCGAAAAAGTTTTTACAAGACTTATTTCTTGACGGAGTCGATAACCTTCTTAACGAGAACCGCGAAAGCCGCTTCGTCGTTAATCGCAAGTTCCGAAAGCTGCTTTCTGTCAAGCTCGACATTGAGGGCTTTCAGACCCGCCATGAATACGCTGTATTTAAGACCCGCCGCGCGGCACGCCGCGTTGATGCGGGTAATCCAGAGGCTGCGGAATTCGCGACGGCGCACGCGTCTGTCGCGATATGCGTATTTGCCGGCATGTTGCACGGCGTCTTTTGCGTAGCGGAAGAGTCTGGACTTATTGCCGAAATAGCCTCTTGCCGCCTTCAATGTGCGTTGTCTGCGTTTGCGGGACGCAACCGAAGTTGTCACTTTTGGCATGTTTGTATTTCCTTATATTTTTGATTGCCTGGGGGTCGCCTTCACCCTTGCGGCGAGTTATTGTCTGTGCTTTTTAGATTACTACGCGAAAGGCATTGCCTTTTTGACGTTGGCGGCGACGCCGGGAGTTACCTCTTTGTCGTGCCCCATCGCGCGCTTCTGCTTGATGGACTTTGCGCTGAGAAGGTGGCGTTTGCCGGGGCTTCTGCGAAGCACTTTGCCCGAAGATGTAATCTTGAAGCGTTTTACTATGGATTTCTTTGTCTTTTGCATTTCTTGTTGTGTAAGAAAATTAAAGTTTCAAATTCAATACGAAAACCGGCGTCTGTAAAGTAAATTTTTGCGTTTTTTTCATTTTTTTCAAAATCCGCGAAATTCGTAAACGGCGGGATTTTTCGGCTGTCTTATATATACATGGTTTCGATTCGGTTTTTGTGCTCGGTTTTCTGCGTTTTTGCGGCGTCGCTGTGTCTTGCGGGGACTGCCGTTCTGCCGCCGAACCCCTACCGCCAGCGCACCGTCTACCGCGATTCGCGCGGAAATGTCGTAGATGTCCGCAAGCCTACGAAAATCGAGCGCACCGTGTACTCCGACATCGACGGCAAGGTCGAAATCGGCACGGAGCGCGGCGAGCCTTTCCCGCCCGCGCCGCCGCCTCCGCCGAAGTTCGGCGAATCCGCAAAGCCGCCGAAAGCTCCGCAAAAGCAAAAAACGCCGTAGCGGCGTTTTTGTAGCAGGGTTGCGTATTCGAGCCTATTCGACGTTTTGGGTTTGCTCGCGGACTCTTTCAAGCTCGTTTTTGAGGTCTATTGCAAGTTTCGTCAATTCGAGCGAGTTTGCCTTGCTTGCGATTGTGTTGATTTCGCGCCCCATTTCCTGACAGATGAAGTCCATCTTGCGTCCGACGGCTTCGGGTTCTTCGAGAGTCGAGAGGAACTGCGCGATGTGGCTTTTGAGCCGCGTGATTTCCTCGCAGATGTCGCATTTGTCGGCGAAAATGCAGATTTCCTTCAAGACGCGCTCGTCGTTGGGGTCGAGCTGCAAGCCCGAATTTGCGAGCCTTTGCAGGAGCTGTTCCCTGTATTTTTCCACCGTGCCGCGCGACGAATTTTCGACGTCGGCGACCAGTGCCGAGATTGTTCCGAGCCTCGCCTTCAAGTCCGTCTTCAATGCCGCGCCCTCGGTTATGCGCATTGCGTCGAGCTTTTCGACCGCCTCGTTTGCGGCGGGTTCGATTTCCGCCCAGCTTTCCTCCCAGTCCGCCGCGGATTCGTTTGCGGCGAGCATTTCGCCGAGTTTGAGCAGCAATTCGGGCGTCGGTTCGAACTTTGCGCCGAGTTTTTCGCAAACCGCCTTGAAGTCGGCGAGGGGCTTTGCGAGGGCGTCGGCGTCGAGAACGCCCGCCGTTCCGCCGTCTTTTTTCTCGATTTTCACCGAGACCGACACTTTGCCCCGCGCTACCGACTTTTTCAGCAACTGCGCGAAAAGCCTTTCCATGGGCGCCCACTCGCGCGGGAGCGACACGGAAAGCTCGAAGCCCTTTTTGTTCACCGACGAAACGTCGATTGCGATGTCGAACGCCGCGCACTGTTTTTTTGCGCGGCCGAAGCCCGTCATGCTTTTCATATTAGAGCTTTCTCACCGCGCCGTCCGCCGCAGAGGAAACCGACTTTGCGTAGGATTGGAGCGCCTTTGAGACTTTTCTGTCGCGCACGGGTTTGTACGCCATGTCGCCTTTTGCCTTCATTTTTTCGCGGCGGGCGTCCATTTCGGCGTCGGAGATTTCGAGGGAAATCGTACGCGCGGGAATGTCGATGTTAATCATGTCGCCGTTTTCGACAAGCGCGATGTCGCCGCCGTCCGCCGCTTCGGGGGAGGCGTGTCCGATTGAAAGGCCGCTCGTGCCGCCCGAGAATCTGCCGTCGGTAAGTAGCGCGCAGACCTTGCCCAGCCCCATGCTCTTCAAGTGGCTTGTGGGGTAGAGCATTTCCTGCATGCCGGGGCCGCCGCGCGGGCCTTCGTAGAGAAT
>DHMA01000153.1:0-1828 GCA_002405555.1 Opitutia bacterium UBA4654 | reverse complement strand
TTTCGCCGTTCCCCTGAATTTCAGAATGGATTCGTCCACGCCCGCGGTTTTGACAATGCAACCGTCTTTTGCGATGTTGCCTTTGAGCACCGCAAGTCCGCCGTCCTTGCTGAACGCGTGTTCGACGGAGCGGATTGCGCCGTTTGCGCGGTCGGTATCAAGCTCGTCGTAATATTTGTCCTGCGACCACGCCTTGATGCTGTGGACGCCTCCCGGAGCCGCGCGGTAGAGCTTGCGGGCGGTCGAAGAGCATGCGGGCGACATGATGTCGTTCGCCTTAATCGCCGCGCCGATTGTCTTGCCGTAGACTGTCTTTGCCCTCATATCCACAAGCCCCGCCCGCGCGAGTTCGCCCATAATCGCCATGATTCCGCCCGCGCGGTGGACGTCCTGAACGTGCACTTTCTGCGTGCTGGGGGCTACTTTGCAAATGCAGGGGGTGATGCGCGAGAGCGCGTCGATGTCGGCCATCGAGAAATCTACCTCTCCCTCGCGGGCAATCGCCAAGAGGTGCAGGACGGTGTTGGTGCTGCCGCCCATCGCGATGTCGAGCTTCATTGCGTTCATGAACGAATTGCGCTTTGCGATTGAGCGCGGAAGCACGGAGGTGTCGTCCTTTTCGTAGTAGGCTTTCGCCATTTCGACGATGCGCTTAGACGCCTTTGCGAAAAGCGATTTCCTCGCCTTGTGGGTTGCGACAATCGTGCCGTTTCCGGGGAGGGCAAGCCCGATTGCCTCCATGAGGCAGTTCATCGAATTTGCCGTGAACATGCCGGAGCACGAGCCGCATGTGGGGCACGCGTTGCGCTCCATGAGTTCGCTGTCGGCGTCGGAAACATTGGGGTTTGCGCCCGCAATCATCGCGTCGATGAGGTCGAGCTTTCTGTCGTCGCCGTCGGAGAGTTTTGCCTCGCCCGCTTCCATCGGGCCGCCCGATACGAAAATCGCGGGAATGTTCATGCGCATGGCGGCCATCATCATTCCGGGGGTGATTTTGTCGCAGTTGGAAATGCAAATCATGGCGTCGGCGCAGTGGGCGGTGCACATGTATTCGACGCTGTCGGCGATAAGCTCGCGCGAGGGGAGCGAATAGAGCATGCCCTCGTGCCCCATCGCAATGCCGTCGTCGATTGCGATTGTGTTGAATTCCCGCGCAATGCCGCCCGCCTTTGCGACCTGCTCGCAGACGTATTTGCCCACCTTGTCGAGGTGGACGTGCCCGGGAACAAACTGCGTGTAGGAATTTACGACCGCGATAATCGGCTTGCCGAAATCCTCCTCCTTAACGCCCGTTGCGCGCCAAAGCGCGCGCGCGCCCGCCATGTTTCTACCGTTAAAACTTTTCTTTGATCTATATTCTGGCATAATTACGTTTTGGTTTTTTGTTTGTAAAATTGACGTTGATAAAATCACCGAAGCGACGAATCGTCAACAAAAGTTTTCGCGGGGAGGGGCGCGGAGAATTTTTTGTTGTAAGGCGGCGGAAAAAATCCATTATGGGACGGCAAGAATTTATCAAAATGGCTTTCAACTTAAAAAAGATTCTGCGGGCGCTGCTGTTTTCGACGAGCGACGCGCTGACTATCAAGGATATTCAGGCGGTCATCACGCGCTACCACAACGAGCGCGAAAACATGAAAAAAGCGGCGAAAAACGGCGGACAGCCCGAAGTCCCCGAAGCCCTCGTGGAGGGCGAGCAGTCGGAGATGGAGGACATCATGGCGCAGGTGCCCACGCTCCTTACCGCAACGCAAATCCGCGAGGCGATGGAGGAGATTTCCGCGGAATTGGAGGAAAGCGGCGACGTGTGCAGGCTTCTGCAAAGCTC
>DHMA01000053.1:1757-5204 GCA_002405555.1 Opitutia bacterium UBA4654 | reverse complement strand
TTCTACCGCCAGTTCGCGCTGACAATCGCGGTTTCGACAATCCTTTCGGGCATTGTTTCGCTTACGCTTTCGCCCGCGCTCTGCGCAATCATGCTAAAACACACCGACAAGCCCGACTGGTTTACGCGCATTTGGAACGCGCTCTTCGGCTGGTTTTTCAGGGGCTTCAACGCGGGCTTTGAGTGGGTCGCCGACAGGTACGGCGCGTTCGTAGCGCGGATTGTCCGCATGTCCGTGCTGTTCCTCATTCTCTACGCGGGCTTGCTGGGGGCTACGGTCTACCTTTTCCAGAATACCCCCAAAGGCTTCATTCCCAAGCAGGACACAGGCTACATCTTCATCACCGCGCAGCTACCCGACGGCGTTTCGCTTGCGCATACGGAGGCTACGCTCGCCAAGATACAGTCGCTGCTCCAAAAGGTGGAAGGCATCGAAGACTTCATGTGCGTTGCGGGTCTGAACGGCGCGAGCTTCTCGAAGTCGTCGAACGCGGGCGCGATTTTCGTAAAACTCGCCCCGAAGGATTCGCGCATAAAGCAGGGAATCACGCTCGATAGAATCATCGGCAAGGTCTCCGGCATTTTGCAGGCGCAAGTTCCCGAAGCCTCGACGTTCGTCCTCACGCCTCCCGCAGTCAACGGTATCGGCATGGGCGGCGACTTCAAGGCGATGGTTCAGGACAGAATGGGCTTGGGCATTTCGGCGGTAGAAAAATACACGCGCATGATTGCCGCAAAGGCGATGGAGCGTCCCGAAATTTCGCTCGCGTTCACGACATACCGCGTGTCGTCGCCGCAGCTCTATGTCGATATCGACCGCGAACGCGCCCAGAAGCTCAACGTTCCGATTTCGTCGATTTTCAACACAATGCAGTTCAACATGGGCTCCGTGTACGTCAACGACTTCAACATTCTCAACCGCGTCTACCGCGTAATGGCGCAGGCGCAGGGCGCCCAGCGCACCGACATCAACGACATCTACAACATGAAAGTGCCGAATGTGCGCGGCGTCAACGTGCCGCTCGGCTCGGTCGCCACGGTGTCGCGCACAATAGGGCCCGACAGCGTGGGACGCTACAACCTGTATCCGTCCGCCGAAGTCATGGGCAACGTCGCTCCTGGGTACAGTACGGGTCAGGCGATGGCGGCAATAGAGCAGGTCGCCGCCGACGTGCTCCCCGCGGGCATGGGCATCGACTGGACCGACTTGGCGTTTCAGGAAAAGCGCGTGGGCAACACGGCAATCGTGATATTCGGCATCTGCGTGCTCTTCGTGTTCCTGCTGCTTTCGGCGCTGTACGAAAGCTGGACTCTGCCGCTTGCGGTTATCCTCGTAGTTCCGCTGGTTCTTCTGTTCGCGATAGGCGGCGTGGACTTGCGCGGCATGGACAACAACATCATGACGCAAATCGGCTTCGTCGTTTTGATAGGTTTGGCTTGCAAAAACGCCATTCTTATTGTCGAATTCGCAAAACAAAGACAGGAAAAGGGGGAAGAGGTTGTCCACGCGGTCAAAATGGCTTCGCGCAACAGGCTGCGCCCCATTCTCATGACATCGTTCGCGTTCATTCTGGGCGTAGTACCGCTGGCGTTCTCGGAGGGTTCGGGTTCGGAACTCCGTCAGGCTCTGGGTACGTCGGTGTTCTTCGGAATGCTGGGCGTCACGATTCTCGGACTGATGTTCACCCCGATTTTCTTCTATGTAATACGCAGAAAATACACAAACAAACAGGCGTAAAAAAATGAAAAAACACTTGAATACTTTGATTGTAGGGGCGGCGGCTCTCGCGCTCGCGGGCTGCATGGTCGGCCCCGACTACGTCCCGCCGACCGCCGAAATCGCGAAGCAGGACCTCTCCGAAGAGCACTTCTTCCGCGACGACGGGCTTTGGAAAGAGGCCGCTCCCGCCGAATCGCTCTCCAAGGGCGACTGGTGGAAAATCTTCAACGACCCCGTGCTGAACTCGCTCCTCGAACAGTGCAAAAAGAACAATCCGTCGCTGTCGGCGGCGTTCTACCGCGTGGAGCAGGCGCGCCAAAACGCCCGCATGGACGAGGCGCAGCTGTACCCGCAGATGAACGGCAACGCGTCGTTCCTGCGCACGGCGACTTCCAAGAACCTCACGCAGGCCTACTCGCGCTACGACAAGTGGACGACGGGGCTTGGCATGACGTGGGACTTGGACTTGTTCGGGCGCGTCATGAGCATTATCGAATCGGACGTCGCCACCGCGCAGGCGACCCTCGACGCCTACAACAGCCTCATGCTTTCCATGCAGGCGCAGGTTGCGAAATCGTATTTTTCAATCCGCCAGTACTACTCGGAAGTGGAGCTGCTTGAACGCACTCTCGAAGTCCGCAAAGAGCAGACGAAACTCATTTCCGACAGGGTCAAGCTCGACTTCGCAAGCGACCTCGACTTGCAGCGCGCAATAGAGCAGGAGGCGGAAGCCGCCGCCCAGCTTTCGTCGGTGCGCTCGAATATCGCAAAAGCCCGCAACAACATCGCAATACTCGTCGGCACAACGCCCTCGAAGCTCGTTCTCGACGACGCGCCCCTCGGCGACGTCCTGCCGAAGCTTCCCGCCGCAGTGCCCTCGCAGCTGCTCGAACGCCGTCCCGACATCGCCGCCGCAGAGCGCGAAGTCTACGCGGCGAACGCGAGAATCGGCGCTGCGCAGGCTGCGTTCTTCCCGACCGTTTCGATTTCCGCAAATACCGAGCTTTCGGCGAACAAAATAGACAAACTGCTTAATTCGAGCAGCTTTGCGTGGGGCGTAAGCCCGCAAATCTATATCCCGATTTTTCAGGCGGGACGCATTTACGCGCAGAAGCAGGTTGCGCTTGCCGCGCACAAGGAAACGCTCGAAAACTATAAGGCGAAGGTCTTGTCGGCAATCGGCGAGGTCGAAAACGCGATGTCGTCGATAAACAATCTGCGCGACGAATACGCGAAACGCTCCGCCGTCACCGACGCCTCCAAAAAGGTCTACGAACTCACCCGCAAACAGTACGACTTGGGCTTTGTAGACTACTTCTCGGTCAGTGACGCTTCGAGGCTTGCGCTCGCCAACGAACGCACGCAAATCAGCCTGCGCGGCGACAGATTCAAGGCGTGCGTAGACTTCATCGCGGCAATCGGCGGCGGTTGGGAGCTTCCCAAAGAGGACGACGATTCCGCCCTCCGCAACGACATCAAGCCCGACTTCTACGAACGCGCTTCGGACTACGCGCCCGAAGCCGCAAAATAGGCTCGGACTGCCGCGCTCCGCGCGGCGCGGCGGGCGGGGCGCAACGCTTCCGAACTTGCCGCAAAAAAACGCCGAATCCCGCAAGGGGTTCGGCGTTTTTCATTGATTGGGCTTGTACGAAAATATCAGCGCATGATTTTCGGCGAAATCAGGAAATCCAATGCCCACAGCCCGTATTCGATGTCGTGCGAGGGCGT
>DHMA01000053.1:0-1728 GCA_002405555.1 Opitutia bacterium UBA4654 | reverse complement strand
GTGAGCGACGCCAGCGTGCACTTGTCGAAAATCGCGCGTCCGCCGCGCTTCGTTCCCGCAAGCAGAATGTCGGCGAGGTTTTCGAGAAACGGATTGTGCGAAACTATCATCAAATCCTTCCCGAAGCACGAGAGCGACGCCACAAGCCGCGCGGCCTCGTAGGGGCTGTCTTCGGGGGTGATTGAGGGCGTGGGCACAAGCTGCGCGTCCATGGCGGTTCGCTCCCTGAAAATCCGCGCGGTCTGTTCGGCGCGGACGTAGGGGCTGTGCCAAATCTGCACGACATCGTAGAATTGCGAGGCGTCCACGGCGGCGGCGAGCTTTTCCACCTGCCCGATTCCGTGTTCGCTCAGTTCGCGCTCGGCGTCCGGCCAAGTGTCGCGGGCTTTTGCGTGCCGAAGCAGAAACAGTTTCATGTGCGTCCTTTTTTATATCGTTTTTGAGTAGCGTTGCGCGCCCTTTGCGAGGCGTCCGTCGAAAAGCATTGCGATGTTCCGCAGGAAAAGCCTGCCGAGCGGCTCGACCTCGAAGCCGTCGGGCGACGTTTTCACAAGCCCGTCGCGCTCCATTTCCGCCAGTTTGGGCATGGCGGATTCGAAGACTTTTTTGAAGTCGACGCCGTAGTTCCCGTAGCATACTTTCAGCGAGCACATGACGTCCATGATTATCCCGCGCCTTATGATGTCGTCGCCGTCGAGGATTATCCCGCGCTCAATCGGCAGTTCGCCGCGCGAAAGCGCGTTTTCGTACGCCGCCATGTCCTTGAAATTCTGGCGGTACGACGTCTTTGTTTCGGAAATCGACGTAAGCCCGACCGCGAAAGTGTCGAGTCCCGCGCGGGTTGTGTAGCCCTGAAAATTCCTGTGGAGCGTGCCGTTTTTGCGGGCGGCAATCAGGGGGTCGTCGGGCTTCGCAAAGTGGTCAAGCCCGACGTATTCGAAGCCGTTTTTCTCGAAGAAATCCTTTGCAAGCAGGAAGATTTCGACCTTTTCTTCGGGCGTCGGAATGCGGAAATTTTCGAGCGTTTTCTGGGCGGGCTTTATCCACGGAACGTGCGCGTAGCCGAAGAGCGCGACGCGCGTAGGGTTCAGCGAAAGCGCGTCTTCGAGCGTCCTTTCGAAAGTCTTTGCCGTTTGCAGGGGAAGCCCGTAGATGAGGTCGATGTTAAGCTCGGCGACGCCCGCGTCGCGCAGCCATTTCGCGGCGGCGGCGTTCGTCTCCCGAGGCTGTATTCTGTTGACCGCCTTTTGCACTTCGGGGTTCGTGTCCTGAATGCCCATCGAGGCGCGGTTCAGCCCGATTTTCACGAACTCGCGCACCTTGTCTTCGGTGAGCGTGCGCGGGTCGAACTCGGCGGAAAATTCGCAGTCGGCGTCAATCGCGAAGTATTTGCGCACGATTTCCCCGATTCTCCCGATTTGTTCGACCGACGGTAGGTTGGGCGTTCCGCCTCCGAAGTGTATTTGTTTTAGGGCGCGTTTGGGAAGTCCGGCGTCGCGCCACAGTTCAAGCTCGCGGCGGAGGAGTTCTATGTAGGCGTCGATTTTCGACGGGTCGCGGCAGACGCTCGACGTGCAGCCGCAGAATCGGCAGAGCGACTCGCAGAACGGAACGTGAATGTAGAGCGACGCGGGCGAGTCCGCGCCCAACGCAAGCTGCGCGAGCCGCCGTTTGTCGGCGTCGGTCGAGAAGTGCGGCGCGGTGGGGTACGAGGTGTAGCGCGGCCCC
>DHMA01000100.1:4894-5270 GCA_002405555.1 Opitutia bacterium UBA4654 | reverse complement strand
GCATAAATTTCGAATTCCGCTCCGACGCCGCCGAGAGCGTCGAAAACGCGGAATCTTCGGAAAACCGTTAGAGTTGCGCCGCCGCGCCGAAAAATTCGGAACAACGCGCTCAATATATTTGTCGATTAGCGCATCGAAAAAAAATGCGGCTAAGGCATGCCGTTTTAGTTCCGATTTACTCCCCAGTTAAATTTAATTAAAATACGAAAAATATGAGTACAAACCTCAGCGAAATAAACGACAAAGTCAAGGCGGCGTCCGACTGGACATTGCTGCTAAGAAACGAAATCGCGAAATCCGTCGTCGGGCAAAAATACCTTGTGGACAGGCTTCTGACGGGCATTCTCGCAAACGGGCACGTCCTGCTTGAAGGCGT
>DHMA01000100.1:3501-4773 GCA_002405555.1 Opitutia bacterium UBA4654 | reverse complement strand
CCCGACCTCCTGCCCGCCGACATCGTGGGCACTCTAATCTACAACCAGCAGAAGGGCGAATTTATCACACAGAAAGGCCCGATTTTCGCAAACATCGTGCTTGCCGACGAAATCAACCGCGCCCCCGCAAAAGTCCAGAGCGCGCTGCTCGAAGCCATGCAGGAACGCCAGATAACAATCGGCGGCGAAACCTACGCGCTTCCCGAACCGTTCCTCGTGCTCGCAACGCAAAACCCAATCGACCAGGAGGGAACATACCAGCTCCCCGAAGCGCAGGTAGACAGATTCATGTTTAAGCTTAAAATCGGCTATCCCGACAAAAAGGAGGAGCGCATAATCCTCGACCTAATGGCGAAAACGCGCGTGGTAGAGGCGATAAACACGGTAGTCTCGCCCGAAAAAATCATGAAGTCGCGCGAAGTCGTGGACGAAATCTACATCGACGACAAAATTAAAGACTACATCGTGGACATCGTCTTTGCAACCCGCGAACCCGAAAAATACGGACTCGCCGACCTGCGCGACATGGTGCAGTTCGGCGCAAGCCCCCGCGCGACAATCGCACTCACGCTCGCGGCGAAGGCGCACGCGTTCATTCAGGGGCGCGGATACGTCGTGCCGCAGGACGTAAAGGACATCGCCCCCGACGTTCTCAGACACAGAATCATCGTAAGCTACGAAGCCGAAGCCGAGGGAATTTCGAGCGAGGACGTGGTTTCGAAAACCCTCGACAAAGTCGCAGTTCCCTAAACCGCGCGCGCTGTTATGGGCGACAAAATCACAGAAATGCTCAAAAAGGTGCGGCAGATAGAAATCCGCACCAACAGGCAGGTCAGCGAGAACCTCGCGGGCGCGTACCGCAGCGTCTTCAAGGGGCGCGGCATGGACTTCGAGGAGGCACGCGAATACCAGCCGGGCGACGAAATCAGGTCTATCGACTGGAACGTAACCGCGCGCACGGGCAAGGCGCACGTCAAGAAATACCGCGAGGAGCGCGAGCTTACCATGATGTTGGCAGTAGACCTCTCCGCAAGCGGACAGTTCGGCAGCGGCGACGCGTCGAAGCGCGAAATCGCGGCGGAAATCGCGAGCACGCTGGCGTTTTCGGCGGCGCGGAACAACGACAAAGTCGGGCTTGTGCTCTTCACCGAAGACGCCGAGCACATCATTCCGCCGCGCAAGGGCAGACGCCACATTCTGCGGCTTATCCGCGACATTCTCGCGTTCGAGCCGCAACACAGGGGCACGAACATCGCCCGCGCGCTCGAAGAG
>DHMA01000100.1:0-3477 GCA_002405555.1 Opitutia bacterium UBA4654 | reverse complement strand
TCAACCGCATACTAAAACGCAGGGCGATAGTCGCGCTCGTCTCCGACTTCCTGCAAGGCCCCGACGGAAAAATTCCCGACCCCAAGGGGAAATCGGAGGTCTTCAAAGCCCTCGACATCACCAACCGCAGGCACGACCTCGTCTGCTTCGAAATCGTCGACCCGCGCGAAACCGTCCTGCCCGCCCTCGGAGTGCTCACTCTCGAAGACTCCGAAACGGGCGAAATAGTCTCGCTCGACACGTCGAGTACCGCGGTGCGCAAAACCTACGCCGAAATCAACGCGCGGCGGCTCGCCGACTTCAAGCGTACGCTCGCGCGGTCGAAAATCGACCTGCTTGAAATCAGAACAGACAAGCCTTTCATAACGCCTCTGAGAAAGTTTTTCGAAAGACGCGCAAAACGCCAATGAAAAAATTTTTGCACATAACTTGCGCCGCGCTCGCGGCAACGGCGGCGTACGCGCAAACCCCGCAGAACGGGGCCGCCGCGCCTTTGCAAATTCCAGCTCCCGCCGCGCAGATGTTCGGAACGCCCGCGCAGTCCGCGCCGAATTTCGCCGCCCCGCAAAGCTTTGCAAACCCGCTCGGAACGCCGAACGCGCAGGCCGAACAGCCAAAGCCCGACCCCGAAAAATTCGCCGCCCTCTTCCCCGAAATCGAGGGCGCGACCGATAAAATCGGGCGGAGTTTCGCCGAAAAATACGGCGCGTGGATTGCCGCCGCCGCCGCGCTTGCCGCAATACTTGCGGCGTTCGCGCTAAGGCGCAAAAAGACGCCCGCAGTTCCGCCCGCCGAACGCGCGACCGCCCGCATAGAGCTTGCCCGCGACATCTCGCAGAAGCTCGGCGCAAAGGCGTACGCGTCGGAGGTAAGCCAGGCCGTGCGCGACTATATAGAAGAGGCGCACGACATTCCCGCCCCCGAACGCACGACGGAGGAATTTCTGAAAATCGTCTCGGACTCCGACGAATTCGACGACGGCGGCAGGGAGTCTCTCAAAAAAATACTCACGCTCGCCGACATGGCGAAATTCGCCCAGCACGTTTTCGCGAACGCGCCCGAACTCGCCGAAACCGCGCTCGCGTTCGTCGATAGCGACGACGCGAAAGTTGCCGAACGCCGCAGGCAAAAAGACGCCGATTCGAAAAAATCCGCGCCCGAAAAATCCGACTCCCCCGAAGAGAAAGGAGACGCGCAATGACTTTCGCAAACCCCGAATTTTTGTGGGCGCTGCTCGCCCTCCCCGTGCTCGCGCTGCTTCGCGGCGCGGGCGGCAAAAGCGGCTCGCTGATTTTTTCGAGCGTGGCGGTCGCAAAGGACGCCGCAAAGCGCAACCGCGCGTCGGTTGGGCTTTGGAAATTTCCGCTGACGCTGCTTGCGCTCGCCCTGCTTATCGTCGCCCTCGCCCGCCCGCAAATCGGCACGGGATACAGCGAGCGCGAGGAAAGCGGAATCGACATAGTGCTCACAATCGACGTTTCAGGCTCGATGGCGGGTCTCGATTTCTCCGCATCGCGCAACCGCCCGATGACGCGCCTCGACGCCGTCAAGGAAGTAGTGGACGCGTTCGTCGAAAAACGCCCGAACGACAGAATCGGCATGGTGGCGTTCGCGGCGAACTCGTTTTTGGTCTCGCCCATGACGCTCAACCACGACTGGCTGAAACAGAACCTCGAACGAATCGAAATCGGCGTAATAGACGCCAACAGAACCGCGATAGGCTCGGCAATCGGCATGAGCGTAAACAGACTGCGCGACCTCAAAAACGCGAAGTCGCGCGTGGTAATTCTGCTGACCGACGGCGAAAACAACGCGGGCAAAATATCGCCCATTGCCGCCGCCGAAGCCGCCGCAACCTACGGCGCAAAAATCTACACAATCGCCGCGGGCAGAAGCGGAATAGTGCCCGCCGCCGCTCTCGACGCCGACTCGCGCGTGGTCCGCGACCGCGCCGGCAACCCCGTCTACGGCGGCGACATGCGCAGCGACGTGGACGAGGAAACCCTCAAAAAAATCGCCGAAATCACGGGCGGCAAATTCTACCGCGCGACAAACCTGCGCGAGCTTGAAAACATTTATTCCGACATCGACAGGCTCGAAAAGACGGCGGTAAAGCTCCGCAACTTCACGTCGTACCGCGAGCTGTTCCAGTGGTTCGCGGGCGCGGGGCTTGCGCTGCTTGCGCTCAAACTGGCACTCGTAAACACAAAATTCGAAACACTTCCATGAGCTTCCATTCAATAAACTGGCTTTACGCGGGAATCGCCGCAACATTTGCGGTTGTCGCGCTATTCGCGTGGGGCGAACGCCGCCGCAAACGCCTGCTCGCGGAATTCGCGTCGGCAAAACTTCTGCCCGAACTTTCGCGCACGGTAAGCCCCGCAAAAAAATTCGTCAAAAAGACGCTCCTTGCGCTGGGAATCTTCGCGGTCTTCGTCGCCCTCGCCCGCCCGCAGTGGGGATACCGTTGGGCGGAAAGCAAAACGCGCGGAATCGACATAATTTTCGCAATAGACACCTCGAAAAGCATGCTCGCCGAAGACGTGAAGCCGAGCCGCCTCGAACGCGCAAAACTCTCGGTGCTCGACCTCCTCGACGCGCTCGACGGCGACAGAATCGGAATAGTCGCGTTCAGCGGACAGGCGTTCCTGCAATGCCCGCTCACGCTCGACTACGACGCGTTCAGACTCTCCCTCGAAGCCCTCGACACAAACGTAATCCAGCGCGGCGGAACGAACATCGCCGCGGCGATTTCCGAAGCCGACGCCGCTTTCGAAAAAACCGCAAACCACAAAATCGTCGTTCTCATAAGCGACGGCGAAGAGCTTGAATCTTCGGCGGTGGAACGCGCGAAACAGGCGGCGAAAGACGGCGTGGTAATCTACACGCTCGGAGTCGGCGGGGCGAAAGGCGAGCCAATTCCCGTCCGCGACGCCGGCGGCAGGCTCGTGCAACTGCGCGACGAAAACGGGAAAATCGTCGCAAGCAAACTCAACGAGGCGGTGCTTTCCGAAATCGCAAAATCCACCGGCGGCTTCTACGAGCCGCTGTCGGCAAACGGCATGGACGCAATCTACGAAAACGGGCTGAAAAAAATCCCGCAACGCGAACTATCCGCCCGCATGAAACAGCTTGCAATAGAAAGATTCCAAATACCGCTGGCGGCGGCGATAATCCTGCTCGCGCTCGAATCGCTCGTGGGCACGCGCAGATTCTTCGCGGGCGGGAAATCGGGCAGGCTCGCGGCTCTGGCGTTCGCGGCGGTTTCGGCGGCGGCACTCGTCTCGCCCCAAAACGCCCGCGCCGAAGCGGACGCTCCCGACGTCCAAAACGCGCAAACCGCAGCTTCCGAAAAATCGGCGGAAGCGCAAACGGACGGAACAAAGGAAAAACCTGCCCCCGCGCCCGCAGAGCCGAAAGACCCCGCCCCGCGCGAAGTCTTCAACAGCGGCATAGACCTGCTGGCAAAGGGCGACA
>DHMA01000117.1 GCA_002405555.1 Opitutia bacterium UBA4654 | reverse complement strand
GACTCTTGGAGGGCGCAATGCTGTCGCTTTTCGTGTTTTTGGCGTTCGAGCCGGACGCGTTCAAAATAAAAATCGAGAACGCGGAAAATACGCCCGCGCCCGAATTAAAATTTGCATTTGAAAAAGTAGTAAACACAATCGGAGAGGAGACTATGAAATTCGAATCTGATTCGGCAACATTGGCGGCTGTCGGACTGTTTTTTGTCATGCAGTTCACCGTCTATCTCGTCAGCCTGATTCGCCTTGCGGCAATCAAGCGGACGGTCGCGCCCGCAAAACTCAAACTCAAACTGCTCGAAAACGAGGACAACCTTTTCGACCTCGGTCTGTACATCGGCTTGGCGGGCACGGTGGTTTCGCTGGTGCTGCTTACGATGGGCGTCGTTACGGCGAGCCTCATGGCGGCGTACGCCTCCACGCTTTTCGGCATTCTTTTCACCGCCACAATAAAAATCGGACACGTCAGGGGATACAGGCGCAAGCTCCTGATTGAGGCGGAAAACGAGGACTAATATGAACACAATACACCCCACGGCAATTTTGGGAGAAAACGTCCTGCTCGGCGAAAACGTCGTAGTGGGCGCGTACGCAATAATAGAGGGCGGCGCGCAAATAGGCGACGGCTGCGTGATAGAGTCGCACGCGCGGGTCTGCGGCTGGGCGAGAATCGCCGAAAACTGCAAGATAGGCTCGTTTGCGGTAGTCGGCGGCGAACCGCAGGATTTGCATTTCGACAGCTCCGTGCCGTCCTACGTCGAAATCGGCGCAGGCTCCGTCATACGCGAAAGCGCGACGGTGCACAGGGCGACTTTCGCGGAGTCGGCGACGAAAATCGGCAAATGCGCCCTCATGATGGCGTCGTCGCACGTCGGGCACGACTGCGTTGTGGGCGACAACTACATCGCGGGCTGCTTCTCCGCCCTCGCGGGGCACGTCCACGTTGGCAAAGACGTTTTCGTAAGCGGCGGCGTGATGATTCACCAGCGCGTGAGAATAGGCGACGGCGTGATTGTAAGCGGAAACTCGGCGTCGTCGATGGACATTCCCCCGTACACGATTGCCCACTCGCGCAACAGGCTGAGCGGGCTGAACCTCATCGGCATGACGCGCCGCAAAATGCCCCGAGCGGAAATCGCGGAGGTGAAGTCGCTTTACGCGGGCGTCTACGCCAACCCCTCCGCCCGCAAAAACGCCCTTGCGCTGATTGAATCGGGCGCGGCGAAAACCCCCGCGGGCGAAAACTTCCTGAACTTCTTTGCGGCGGAAGGCCGCCATTACCTCTCGCCGTTCACCGGCAGGGAGTAGTAAAAATTATGGATTTTTCCGAAAAAAAACTTGCAATCACAATCGGCGACCCGTCGGGAGTCGGCGCGGAAATAATCCGCAAATGGGCGGAGGAAAACCCCGATGCGGCGCGGAATACGGAAGTTATTGCGCACGCAAAATTTCTCGAAACGCTGCCCGATACCGTTTCGAAACGCGCGGTAGGCTCTCCTACATTCGAGGCAGTCGCGGGCGAACCCTGCGCGGAGGGCGCAAGGGTCGCGTTCGAGTCTCTCGAAGCGGCGGCGAAAGGCTGCGCCGACGGGCTTTACAGGGCGGTTGCGACCGCCCCGATTTCGAAATTCGAAATGCGCAAAGTGGGCTTCGACTTCGCGGGGCAGACGGAATTTTTTGCGTCGCGCTGGTGCGGAACTCCCGTAATGGCGTTCGCGGGCGAAAAACTTCTGCTTGCGCTCGCAACTTGGCACGAACCTCTGCGCGACGTTCCCGACTCGCTCGACGCGGAAAAAATCTCCCGCGCGGTCGAGGCGGCGTGCTCGCTTGCGCGTAAAGTGCGCGGAATCGAACACCCCCGCATTGCCGTTTGCGGACTCAACCCGCACGCGGGCGAGGGCGGCATTCTGGGCGTCGAGGAAATCCGCGTAATCAACCCCGCGCTCGACAGGCTCCGCGCGGAAAAATACCCGAATTTGTCGGTTGCGCTTCCCCCCGATACCGTCTTCGAGCGCACTCTCAAAGGCGAGTTCGACTGCATTGTGTCCATGTACCACGATCAGGGGCTTGCGCCTCTGAAAGCCTTGGAGTTCGACAAAGCCGTAAACGTCTCCATGAACCTGAAATGGGTGCGCACAAGCCCCGACCACGGCACGGGCTTTTCGATTGCGGGCAAGTCGATAGCGTCGGCTTCGAGCTTCGCGGCGGCTGTCGAGCTTGCGTTCAAACTTTCTGAAAAGTAGGGCGCGGGCGGTATTCTTCCAGCCGTTCCCAAAGAAATCCCCAATTTTATGCAAATGCCCGCCAGTCGGCGGGTTTTTTTTGCGTATTGCGTAAAGCGAAAAAACTTGCTCACAAAAAAAGTTTTGAATTTTGTTGGTTTTGTTGTTGACAGTTTGAACTTATTTTCGGTATTTCTATTTCATCAAACCAAAACAAACAATGATTAAAACAACAATTACCACATTCTCCCTCTTCGCCGCAAGCTGCGCTTTTGCGGCATTAACGGAAACCGAGTCCGAATTCAACTCGAACAGAAAAGACCCCGACACCGGCGCGGCTATCACCGCAAACGGCTGGACAATTTCGGGCAGCGGCTCGGCTTCCGAAATAGGAGCGCAGGACACCACCGCAATTTTGTTCGAAGACGCGACGATTAATTTCGACAGCATCGGCACGACAATCAAAGTAGGCGAGGGCGCGCAATTCCAGAGCAGCAACGACTTTTCCATCGGTACAAAAGGCAATGTCGTTCTCAACTTCAAGAGCGGCTCGACGGCAAGCCTGATTACGTCGGCGGGTCTTGCGACATCCGCCGATAAAGCGCAGTCGGCGGGCAAAGTCGTAATCAACGTCGAAAAGGGATACGCTGGCACGATTACGCTTCCCGTAATCGGCGTGGTTAAGGGCAATCTTGAAATGAACCTCAACAACGCGTACGCGCTCAAAGACACCCGCCTTTACATCTCAAACGTTGCAAAACTCAATATGAGCGCAGACCAGAGCATTGTTTGGGACATTCGCCGCAAAGACTTGGCGGTTTTCCAGCTTAACATTACAAACGGCGCGGGACTGTTCGTATCGAAAATATACAACGCGGGCGGAACTTACGATGGCGCAAAGGTTAAGCTCACGGGCGAAAACCTCTTGGACGGCTTCATCTACTTTGTAAGCTCCATGGTCGATTCCTACGACGACGACGCCAAAACGATTACGCTCAAACGCGGCTCGAATCTCTACACAATTTCGTTCGTAGATAAAGACGGCAACGACGTCAACAGCGAGAATTACGCGGGCTTCGAATTCGGCGAAACGACAATCGACGGCGTTAAATACACCTATGCGACTATGACGTCGATTCCCGAACCCGCGACGTGGGCGGCGATTTTCGGCGCAAT
>DHMA01000171.1 GCA_002405555.1 Opitutia bacterium UBA4654 | reverse complement strand
ATGGGCGTCGCGTCGATGAGCTTTACGCGCGCAACGCAGTCCGCCTCGATGCCGCGAATATGCGCGGGCAGTGCGCTCCCGCAGATTTTCGCGTTCAGCGCGGGAACGAGACTTTCCAGTACCATCGTTGTCTTCCCCGACCCCGAAACGCCCGTTACAACGGTAAGCCGCCCCTTGGGAATGTCCACCTCCAAAGGCTTTACCGTATGGATTTGCGAAGTCGACAAATGTATCTTGCCCTTCGAAAAGAGTTCCGCTTTTGCGGCGCAATTTCTCAATTTCGTTTCGGCTTTGCCCGAGAGAAAGACGCCGATTCGGGAATCGGGATTTTTTTCGATGTCGGCGACGCTTCCCTGCGCCACGACCCTCCCGCCTTTCGCGCCCGCTTCGGGGCCCATTTCTATCAGCCAGTCGGACTCCGCCAAAATCTTGGTGTCGTGGTCTACGAGCACGACGGAGTTTCCGTCGGCGATGAGGTCGCGCACGACGCCCTTCAAGCCGTCGAGGTTCGCGGGGTGCAGCCCTATCGACGGCTCGTCCAGAACGTAGAGAATGCCCGTGGTGCGGTTGCGGACGGCGCGGGCAAGGTACATTCGCTGGCGTTCGCCCGTGGAGAGCGTGGCGGCGGCGCGGTCGAGTTCGAGGTATCCAAGCCCCAAGTCGGAGAGGCGTTTTGCCGTGTTTTTGTACGCGCCGCAAATGCTTTCCGCCATCGGGCGCATTTCGGACGGCAGCGATTCCGGCACGGCGGCGACCCATTCGAGCGACTCCGCAAGCGGCATCTTGCATACGGCGTCAATCGACAAGCCCCCGATTTTCGGCGCGCGGGCGGCATCGGAAAGGCGCGTCCCCCCGCAGTCGGGGCAGACTTCGGTTTTGAGGAATTTCTCGACGCGCTTGAAGCCCTTTTCGTCCTTCACTTTCGCGAGGGCGTTTTCGACCGTGTAGACCGCGTTGTAGTAGGTGAAGTCAAGCTCGCCGGCCTGATTTGAGCTTTTTGCCTTGTAGAAAATATGCTTTTTTTCGGGCGGGCCGTCGAAGACTATTTCGCGCTCTTTTTGCGTAAGCTCGCGGAATGGAACGTCGGTGCGCACGCCCATCGCGCGGCAGACGTCGGTCATGAGCGACCACATCAGCGAATTCCACGGCGCGACCGCCCCGCCGTCGATTGTCAGCGATTCGTCGGGCACGAGCGTTGACCTGTCTACGGTTCTCACAAAGCCCGTGCCGTCGCATTTGCGGCACGCGCCCCTGCCGTTGAACGCCAAATCCTCCGCCGACGGCGCGTAGAACCGCGCTCCGCAAACGGGGCACACAAGCTCTTTTTCGGCGGCGACGGCAAGCGTCGGCGGCAGGTAGTGCCCGTTCGGACACCTGTGGCTTGCGAGCCTCGAAAACATCAGCCGCAACACGTTCAGCAGCTCCGTCCCCGTGCCGAAAGTGCTTCTAATGCCCGCCGCCGCGGGTCTCTGCCTGAGCGCGAGGGCGGCTGGGACGTAGAGAACATCGTCCACCTGCGCCGCCGCCTGCGTCATTCTCCTGCGCGTGTAGGTAGAAAGCGAGTCGAGATAACGCCGCGAGCCTTCCGCGTACAAAACGCCGAGCGCAAGCGACGACTTCCCCGAACCCGACACCCCCGCTATCCCGACAAGTTTGCCGAGCGGAATGTCTACGTTTATGTTTTTGAGGTTGTGGACGCGTGCGCCCCTGATTTCTATTTTGTCCGCCATGTCGGTAAATACGCTTTGTCTGTTTTCGGATTTTCGGAAAAAAATACCGCCCGCCGCCGCGCGTTTTCAAGAAATATTTGTCGGACGCAAAAAAGGGGAGGGCTTGCGGCTAAATTTCGGGGTGTTTACGCCGAAAACGAAAGGTCGGAATCGGGGAAATCCGACCCGTTTTGCACAAAAATGTATGTTTTGCGGGAAAGCGGAACTTTTTTTGCATAAATTTTGAAAAAAAGATTGAAGAGATTTTTTTGTTTCATAAAACAAACAATGATTTTTATGGGAAGTTTTACCTCAGACAAAATTTCCAAATAACTAACTGGAGAAACAAACAAAATGATAGATCCGAAAACAGTAAAAAACAAAGCTCTCGTCGCTTGGGTTGAAAAATGGGCAGCCCATACGACTCCCGACAAGGTGCAGTGGTGCGACGGTTCGCAGGCTGAAGCAGACGAGCTCTTCAATCAGATGATTGCAAAGGGCGCGTGCACAAAGCTCAACCAGGAAAAACGCCCCGGTTGCTACTACTTCCGCTCCGACCCGCGCGACGTCGCGCGTGTGGAAGCGCGTACCTTCATCTGCTCGAAGACGAAAGCCGACGCAGGCCCGACCAACAACTGGATGGACCCCGTCGAAATGAAGGAAAAACTCAACGAACTTTTCAAGGGCTGCATGAAGGGCCGTACGATGTACGTTATCCCGTTCAGCATGGGCCCCATCGGCGGACCCATCTCGCAGATCGGCGTCGAAATTACCGACTCGCCCTACGTTGTGGTCAGCATGCGCATCATGGCGCGCGTTTCGCCCCAAGTTCTCGACGTTCTCGGCGCGGAAGGCAGATTCATTCCCTGCGTACACTCGGTTGGCAAACCCATTAACTCGCCCGAAGACGACGTTATTTGGCCGTGCAACCCCGAAAACACATACATCACGCACTTCCCCGAAACGCGCGAAATCATCAGCATCGGTTCGGGATACGGCGGCAACGCGCTGCTCGGCAAAAAGTGCTTC
>DHMA01000196.1 GCA_002405555.1 Opitutia bacterium UBA4654 | reverse complement strand
GACCCGCCGTTCCCCGTGCTCGGACTGCCGCGAATCGCCTCGCGCGTGGAGGACTTCGAGGAAATGTTCGCCGCGTGCCCGTCGAAGGCGAATACAATCTGCTTCTGCACAGGCTCGCTCAGCGCGGGCGCGCACAACGACATCTCGAAAATGGTGGACAGACTCGCCGACAGAATCGGCGTGGCGCACCTGCGAAGCACGCAGGTCAACCCCGACGGCTCGTTCTTCGAGGCGGGACACTTGGAGGGCAGAGTGCCCATGGTGGAAGTCGTGGAAAAGCTTCTGAAAATTCAGGACAAGCGGCTTGCGAACGGCGGCGAAAGATTAATCTTCCGCCCCGACCACGGCCGCGACATGGCGGACGACCTCCTCAAACCGCCGCCCGACAACCCAGGGTATTCGTTCATCGGCAGAATGAAAGGCCTTTGCGAAATCCGCGGAGTGCAAACCGCGCTCTGCTCGGCGCAAAAATAGGGCAAAAAAAACGCAAACGCAGGCTTCGGGGAACATCGCCCCGAAGCTTTGTTATTTTCGGAATCGCCGCAATATAAGGTTGACGAACGCGGAAAATTTTGGAGACTTTGCAATTACTTAATCGGCGGGAATTTTTTTGCGCCGCAAGGGGATTTTTATAAATGAAAGTCAAAGATTCGACAACTATCGACAGCGGATACGACGTTTTTAATTCGCTTGAATTCCTGAACCAAAATCTCGCGTACGCGGCGACTTGCGCCCTCGCCCGCGACACAAAAAAGGAATATATCTACGATTTTTCCCTGAACAGACATCTCGACAGGGGAACGACGCTTGCGGTTGCGCTCGCGCTCAAAGGGTATATCCAGAAGAATTTTCCCGACTGCCCGCGAATCGGCATTGCCCTGCCCGCGTGCTTTCCGGGGGTGGCGGTAAACCTCGCGGCGCAAATGGCGGGGAAGTCCAGCGTGAACATCAACTTCACGACGGGTTCGGACTCCGCAAAGGCGTGCATTGCAAAGGCGGGAATCACCTGCATAATAGGCTCCAAAAAAGTTCGCGAAAAGGTCTCGGCGCACGCGCCCGACTTCCCGTGGACGGACAACTTTGTCGACATCGGCGACATTCTCAAAAGCATCGGCAAAAAGGGCATTCTGCCGCATTTGATTGCCGCGCGGACGCTTTCGGGCAAAATGCTCTGCGCGCTCTACGGAATCCCGAAAACGGGCGGAGACAAAGAGGCGTCGATTATCTTTACGTCGGGCTCGGAGGCCGCGCCGAAGGCCGCCGTTCTCACGCACAGGAATTTGATGGCAAACGCCCGCCAAATGTCGGAAATCGGCATTGTGGACTCTACGGACTCGCTCCACGCAAACCTGCCGCTGTTCCACAGCTTCGGGCAGTCCGTGCAAATGTGGTTTACGATGATTTTCGGCGTGAGGGTCGTGATGGTGCAAAGCCCGCTCGAAGTACAGACAAACTTGGAGGCGGCGCGAAAGGGCGGCTCTACAATCATGATTTCCACGCCCACATTCCTCCGCGCATACTATAAAAAGGCGACTTCCGCCGACTTCCCCAAACTCAAAAACGTCATCGGCGGCGCGGAAAAAACGCCCGACGGCTTCATCGAGGCGTGGAACGCAAAGTTCCCGCATGTGGCGTACCTCGAAGGCTACGGTCTGACGGAGGCGTCGCCCGTGGTGAGCGTCAACCTGCCGCCGAACCTCAAACGCGGCAAGCTCTGCCCGCAAGCGAGCGCGACAAAGGCGGCGTCGGTGGGCGAAATCTTCCCAGGAATGCAGGCTCGCGTTGCCGACCCCGACAGCGGCGCAATCCTGCCCGTCGGCGAAGTCGGACTGCTCCAACTCAAAGGCGCAAGCATTTTCGGCGGATACCTCAACCAGCCCGAAGAAAACAAAAAGAAGCTCTCCGACGGCTGGCTCAACACGGGAGACCTCGCCATGCTCGACTCCGACGGCTTCATTTTCATCAAGGGACGCCTCTCGCGCTTCTCGAAAATCGGCGGCGAAATGGTGCCGCATTCGGGCGTGGAAGAGGCGATTGTCCGCGCGCTCGGCCTGCAAGAGTCGGAGCTGCCGCTCGTGGCGATAGGCTCAAAAATAGACCCCGCAAAGGGCGAAGCGCTCGTGCTCCTTGCGGCGGTGGACATCGACATTCCGCAACTGCGCAGACTCCTTACCGAGGCGGGGCTTCCCAACCTCTGGATTCCCAAATACGTCGTGCGGGTTGAGGCAATCCCCCTGCTCGGAACGGGCAAGCTCGACCTCGGCACAATCCACAAAATCTGCAAAAGCGCGGGCTAAGAGCGGCACGAACGGACTTTCACAATGCGCGGAGCGGCATACGCCCCGCGTTTTTTTGCGCAAAACCGCCGCGGCGGCTCAACTGTAAAGTAAAAATCCGCAAGTCCGGTTTGACAAGCGGGCTTCGGCAATGTTCAATGGCGGCAAAGAAAAAAAACACTCAATATGCGAAAGGGGAACAATATGCTGAAAAAATTGATAATTGCGGCGGCGGCAATCGCGCCCGCGCTCGCATTCGCAAACCTCGACGTCAAAATAGACGCGTCGAAAACCTACCAGAAAATCGACAACTTCGCGGCGGCGGACGCTTGGAGCGGACAGTTTGTCGGACAGTATTTCAACGACGCGCAAAAGGGACAGGTCGCAAAATGGCTGTTCTCGCAGAAAATCGGCGCGGACGGCAACCCCGAAGGCATCGGGCTTTCGATGTGGCGTTTCAACATCGGCGGAGGCTCGCTCGAACAGGACGGCGCAAACATAGTTCCGTTCCAGCGCAGGGCGGAAAGCTTCCTCACAAAGGACGGCAATGCCTACGACTGGGGCAAGTGCGCGGGGCAAATGTATTTCGTGAAAAAGGCGAAAGAGTACGGGGTAGAAAAGCTCCTGCTGTTCTCGAACACGCCGCCCGTGCAGTACACCCGCAACGGACAGGGCTACGGAAAGCCCAACGACAACAAGGCGAACATCAAGCCCGACTGCTACGGAAAATTCGCCGACTACATGGCGGACGTCGCAAAGAAATTCGGCGAATGGGGCTACAAGGTAGACTACATCAGCCCCATCAACGAGCCGCAGGTAAATTGGGACTCCAACAGACAGGAGGGCAGCCCGTGGTACATCTCCGAAATGAAGCGCGTGTTCGTCGAGCTTGACCGCGCCCTCACCGAGCGCAAACTCGACACCCTCATTTACATCGGCGAAACCGCCCACCCCAAATACAACTACACAAACGCCGCGTGGGACACCCCGCCCTCCCGCTGGAATAAAGACCCCGAAGCGGAACGCCCCACGCACATCATCAAAAACTTCTTCGACAAAAACAGCAAAGCCTACGTCGGCAATCTCAAACACATGCCGAAAATCGTGTCCGGACACAGCTACCACGCGCACCTGCGCAACCCCGACATGGTCGGCGTCCACAAGGCAGTTGCGGCGGAGGCGGAAAAGTACGGCGTCGAATTCCAGCAGTCGGAATGGTGCCTGCTTCCGCACTACACGGCGGCGCAGATGGACGGCTTCACAAAAGACTGGTTCAGCGACAACCGCGCCGACATTCAAACGGCTCTGCTGATGGCGCGCATAATACACTCGGACTTCGTGAACACAAATTCGCGGGCGTGGGGCTACTGGAAGGGCATCGAAATCAAGGGAGACCACGCGCTCGTGGGCGTCTACCCCGCGAACGGACGCCTCGAAGACGGCGGCGTTGCCCGCGCAAACAAACTGCTCTGGGCGCTCGGCAATTACAGCCTGTTTGTCCGCCCCGACTTCAAGAGAATCGAGCTTTCGGGAGCAAACGATTTGGACAAAACCGCAGGCACGGCGTTCGTCTCGCCCGACGGCAAAAGAATCGTCGCGGTTTTCGTGAACTCGTCGTTTGAGCGCGACACCGCGAAAATCTCGCTTCCCGAAAACTTCAAAAACGCGAAAGTCCGCGCGTTCAGAACCGACGCGAACTCCGACTTGGCGAACATCTGGGCGGACGAATCCTCGCGCGACTTCACAATCGCCCCGCGCTCGATTACGACAATCGTCTTCGACCGCTAAACCGCGCCCGAACGCCCCAAAGCTACCCGCAAAACGCGCTTCGCCCGAAGCGCGTTTTTTTATCAACATCGAGCAACAAAGCTCCATTCTGAGCCGAAACACTTTCTATAAACAAAAGGGATTATATGAAATACAAGATGGGAACGGTAGGCATTGCCGCATTATTTGCGGCATTTTTCGCGCTTTACGGGTGCAAAGAAAATTGCGCAAAGAAAATATTTTTTGCGGGAGCAACCCAAAACGCAAAAGTTTCGCCGAAAGCCGACGGCGCGGTTTCGGACAAATTCGTTTTCCCCGCGGAAGGCGCGGTGAAATTCGACGGCATGCTCGGGAAATCGCTCGATACGGCGATGAACGGCGACATTCTCGTCTGGAATACCGACGAGCTTCTGCGCCCGTACAGGGAACGCTACGAAAAAAAGCCCACCGACTGGCAGTCGGAATTCGCGGGCAAATGGCTCGACGGCGCGGAGCTTGCGTACTCGTACGCGCCCACGGCAAAGCTCGATAAAATCCTGAAAAATATGTCGGGCGAACTGATAAAAACCCAAAAGCCCGACGGCTCGATAACGACGTTCGTCCCCGCCGCCGAATTTTCCGCAGTCTGGGATTTGTGGGGGCGCAAATACGTCATGCTCGCCCTGCTCTCCGAATACAAAAGAACCGCCGACCCGAAAGTTCTCGACGCCCTCGTCAAATGCGCCGACAACATCATGGCGAACGTCGGCAACGGCAAGCGCATAAACAACATCTGCCTCGGCTGGTGGTACGGGCTGGTTTCGTCGAGCATTCTCGAACCCTTCGTGGGCGTCTATAAATACACGGGCGACAAAAAATACCTCGACTACGCCGAATGGATTGTATCCTGCTGGGCTACAAGCAACCTCAAACCCGACCTCCTCAACAAGGGGCTTGCAAACACGCCCGTCGTCAAAATGTTTGCGCCGCGCAAAAGCGTCGTGAAAATCTATCAGGACGGCGGCGAATCGAAAGCCTACGAAATGATGTCGTGCTACGAGGGACTTATCGAACTGTACAGGGCGACGGGCAACGAAGACTACAAAAAGGCGGTGCTCAACACGGCAAGGCAAATCGCCGAACGCGAAATCACGGCAATCGGCTCAGGCTCTATTTGGGAACGCTGGGTGGACGGCAAATTCCTGCAACAGGAAGATTCTCCGTACTGGATGGAAACTTGCGTATCAACCACATGGATAAAGCTTTGCGCCCAACTTCTGCGCCTCTCCGCCGACCCCGTTTACGCCGACTACGCCGAACTTGCCGCATACAACGCGCTCGCGGGAGCGCAGGGCGCGGACGGCAAATGGTGGTCGTACTTCGCGCCGATCAAAGGCGTGCGTGATGTGTGCCCGAAAAATAGTACAGAGTTGCAAGGGGTAAATTGATATGCAAAATAGGAAGGCAAAACAAATGGGCAAG